>CALEOJ010000360.1 GCA_937910425.1 uncultured candidate division WPS-2 bacterium | reverse complement strand
AGAAGCTCCAGGATCTCTCTCGGGGCGCGAACGCCATCAAACCATTTCGGGTCGGCGAAGTCGATGGCAACGTAGACGGCGCGCCGTCGCTCGGGGACGGCGACGGGATACCGACGGCGCTCGGCGACGCGATAGCGACGCGACGCGCTGCGCTGCGCGCCTTGCCTGAGCAGTACCGTCGGCGGGCTTGATTTGGACAGCCGGGCGCGGCGCAGCGTCGCGGCTCGGTCACCGATGCTCTCTAGGTCTTGATAACGGTTGCTTCTCAGGGCTTGCGGCGACGAGAGCCGAGTTGCGTCCAAATTTGGTGCGAACTTGCGGCCCAAGTTGGCGCCGCCAAGTTGGCGACGATCTCTCGCCGCGGTCCGAGACGCGAATACGACCTGACCATTTGACTGACCATTTGACTGACCGTTGACCACACCGTTGACCACCCCCGGGGGTTCTCTCAAGCAAGGCCATCACGAACGGCTCCGTATCTCGCGCGTGCGCGTCTGCGTGATTCGCTCGCGGGCGACGACCTCGACGGGATCGACGGGAGGCGTCGCGCCGTCGACGGCGCCCTCCGGCTCGATCATTTCGAGGAGTCGCAGCGCGATTTTCGCCCGCAATTCGTAGTCGGGGACAGTCGAGACCACGGAGCCGGCCACGACCGGCTTTGTTGCCTCGAGCGCGATTGTCGCAAGCGATGCGAGAAGGCTGGCCACCAATTTAACCTCGTTGCCCTTGTTGTCGTGAACGAACATAGGCAGTCGCAGCGCGCCGACCCGCATCATTACTTGGGCGCGCTTCACGGCCGGAGCGGCGAGCGACGACGATACTGCTTGAACGCTTACGCCTTCGCTCCGCGCGATCTCACCCCGCGAGAGTCCGTCCACGAGGGCCGCCAGGCGTCGTTCCTGCGTCGGGGTAAGCGTCTCGGAATCGTTCGCGGTCGCTTTGTCTTTAGACCGTCCACCTGGACGGTCGCCTGGACGGTCGCTCATCGTGCCACCGCCTTGGACGAGCGCGAAGCAGCGCGTCGGCGTTCCCATTCGCGTCGCTCATCGGCGTCGAGAATGGTTTCGACGATCCAGTCACGATCCACGGGGCCGCTGCAGCCGTCGCGGCCCCGGCCGCGTTCGCACGGGCACTCCGACATCAACTCGCCGACGAGCGCCGCGAGACCGCGATCCGAAGCGTTTATCATTCTTCGACGAGCTCGGCGAGCAGCGCGTCCTCGGCGGCGCGATCGTCGCCGATACCGAGGACGGTCGCGACGAAAGAACGATCCGCGACGGTCGCGAGGGATGGGGTGCAAACGATGGGGTGCTCTATAGGGGCGACAATTGCACCCTCTCGCGTGGGCACCGGCGGCGCTCCGCTCTCCGCAGAGGCGGGAGCGGGCGCCCCGGTAGGTGCGTTGGGTGCGGTAGGGTGCAGAGGTTGCACCCCGTCGCGATCCCCGTCGTTGTCGCGTTCTTCGGGCCGTGCGTTGAAGCGGGGGTGCAAGGATGCACCCTCCCGGACACGTTCCATTATTCGCTCAGGCGTCCACCAGAGTTCCGAACCGCCTTGCTTCTCGCCGGTTCTTTGAATGAGCCCAGCGTCAACGAGCGCTTTCCAGTCGGCGCGCGGCCCGCGCGTCAGGTTCCCGCCGTTCGCCCCGGCCCCGGTTTTCGTGAGCGGCCCGCTCGCGTCGATCCGCGCGAGGAGACGATCGCGAGCGGTTTCGACCGCGCCACCGGCGACCGCGATCGTGAGGCCGCCGTCGTCGAAGTCGAGGGTCACGTCGAACGGTAAGAACTTCTCGGCCTCGGCTTGCTTTACGCAGGTGACACGAGCGCGGATCTGCCGCGCTGCCGGCGGTCCCTCGGGGACTTCAACGGACCACATTTGACGCGCCGTACCCAGCTTCTGATTACTGCCGTAAAACGTCCCGGAGCGGTTCGTATGGTCGGTAATGACACCGTTCGCATCGTGCCGTTCGGTCACGGACCGCAGCTCGCGGAAAAAATCTCGAGCCACCTCACCCTGCTCTTGCTTTGGGTCGGGCCGGTATATGTCGGCCAGACAGTCGATCGCGAAGAACGCCCCCGGATATTGCGCGAGCACGCGCTCGAAACGACTGAGGCTCCACCCGTCCTTTGGTGAGAAGATCCGCACGTTCGGGTGAGCGCAATGGAGCACGTCAACGACGCGCCGGTTGATCGCCCTCTCCCCGGCGTCGAAGTTGAAATATAGGCCGAACGGACGGGGCTTCGGGACGTGAAAACGGCCCGCGAACCGTTCTCCGGTCACGGCGCAAATGGTCAGGTGCAACGCAAGCCAGGATTTTCCGGCGGACGGCGGACCATACCAGAGGAGCGGCCCGTCGTCGCGTGTGAGGAGCCCCTCGATCTCAAACTCGATCGGGCCGACCCCTTCGGCCGAGAGTTCCGCGGCGGTGCGTCCGCTCCAACCTTCGCCGGTTTCGATGCGGCGCTCGCTGACCTTACGAACGAGCTGCTCGGCCTTGTCGAGCGCCGCCGAGACGTTACCCTCACCGTCGTAGCCGAGATCGGTTATCTCGCCCCCGGTGTAAATCATTTCGCGCAGGGTCGACTTCTCGCGCACGATGTTCGCGTAGTACACCGCCGACGCCGCGCTCGGCACCGTCGACATTAGGGAATTGACGTACGCGAGGCCGCCAATCTTGTCGAGCATACCGCGCTTGCGGAGCTCCTCCGCGAGTGCAACCTTGTCGAGCGGCTCGCCGCGCCCGTGAAGGTCGAGCAACGCGAGGTAAATCGTTTCGTGCAGCGAGGCATAGAAGTCCGCCGGCTGGACGATCTCGCGGACCGTCGCCATCATCTCTTTGTCGACCAGGATCGAGCCGAGCAGCGCCATTTCCGCCTCGAGATTGCTCGGCGGTATGAGATCGATGGGCGAGACGAACGGAGCGATGTTCACCGGATCAGCGCGCGAGGAAGTCCTCAAGCGACTGCCGGGGGATGAGCACGCGGCGGCCTACCCGGATTACCCGGAGCTTGCCGTCGGCGATCTGCTGCTTGATCGTGGACCGGCCGAGCGTCGTAACGGCCGCCGCTTCCTCAACTGTGTAGACGAGCGGTTCAGGCTTGGTTGCTGAGCTGTGCATGGCTTCAGGCTAGCCCACCTGGCGCCGATTGACAACAAGGCGAAACCTATGGTATTTGTGACGATAAGACCATGGCAAAACGTCGAGGAACCCGCGCCGGACTCGCTCCGCTAGCTGCACCGATACCCGCCTCTTCGCGGTGGGCTGACCACGTCGCCCGCGCTGGATCCGATGCAATGCGCCTGCTTGCCTTGGAGGCAGGCCGCCAGGGCTGGACAGTCTATAGTCTAGCCAAGAAGTGTGAGCGTGAAATACACGCTTTCGTGCGGTCCTTCGAATCGTTGCGTCCCCAATACAATGGCGTCGCCCGACTTGTGAGAGAGCTGGGTCTCCCGCCGATCATTGCGCGTGCGCTCCTTGGTAAATTGACGGACGACGACCTCGGCGAGATCCAGGGTGCAATCAGTGGCGAAATCGCTGTGCGGCGCCGCGGCACATTTGTCAACTCGTCCGCCGCGGCGCTTGGATTTCTCGAAGCAATGCGATTGCTGGATGCTACGACGAAGCGTGCGGTCTATAGGGCCTACGTTCTCGCGAACGCCGGACTCGACGAAGAGCCGGCCGATGCAGTCCTTGGCCCTACGCTTGGGGCTGTCGAACGCGTGCTCGCAGCCACACATGGTTTTTCGCTGCGACCGTTCGTCGCAGATCCGGATTTTATTGTAGAACGCAAGCGCGAGGCAATATCGTGGTTTCTTCTCCTGCGCGAGGCGTGCGAGCTCTCCGCGAATGATGAGGCCAGGGTTGGTCGAGTCATCGGTCCGTATCTCGCGGGTGCGGACGACATCGCTCGACATGATGTCGAGAGCAAAGCGCGCGAGAAGGCCAAGCGCGCATATCGCCAGATGATAAAAGCCGGGGTTGACATAGACAACTCGAACGACGAGAACGACTTTCCCGGCGAAGGAAAAGCTCAATGAGCGTCTACAAACGCACGTCCGGCCGCTGGGCCGTTCTCATCGACCTCGACGCGAGCGCGACGGGGAAGCGCCGGCGCCGCTCGGTCGGGACATTCGCAACACGAAAGGACGCGGAGCGCGCCGAGCGCGAGGCGCTTACGGCGCGCGACCGAGGTATCGACCTGTCACCGTCGACGATCACCGTCGCACAACTCCTGAGCCGCTTCTTGCGCGATCGTCAGGCGTTGGGACGCGGCGCAAAGACGCTCGAGGAATATGGCCGGCTCGCCGAGCTCTATATTGTTCCGCACGTCGGTTCGACACTCGTCTCGAAGCTGCGGCCGGCGCACGTATCGGAATGGGTTTCGACGATTCTCGAGCACGGCGGGCGCGGCGGCGGTCCGATCGCTGCGAAGACGGCGCGGCACGCGCTTTCGCTGCTGAGTTCCGCGCTGCGCTGGGGCCTTCGCTTGGATCTCGTCGGCCGCAACGTGTGCGAGAGTGTTTCCGCGCCGTCGGCGGTGCGATCGGAGGCGAAGGCGCTCACCTCGGACGAGGTCGGTGCGCTAACCGTGACGGCTCGCGGATCTCGGTGGGAACACTTCGTCACCCTGGCGCTCCGTCTCGGCGCGCGTCGCGGCGAGCTGCTCGCGCTGCATTGGTCCGACGTCGATCTCACCAAGCGGGTCGTGATCGTGCGGGGAAGCATGTCGCAGATCAAGGGCTCGACGGTCCTAAAGTCCACCAAGAGCGGCCGCATTCGGGCCCTTCCGTTGTCGGCGGGCGCCGTCGACGCGCTCCGAAAGCAACGGGTGCTGCAGCGAGAGGACCGGCTGCGCGCCGGCGCCGTCTACCTGGCGGACCCCGCGGACCCCGTATTCACCGACGAGATCGGCCAGCGCCTCAGCCCGAAAGCCGCGACGAATGCTTACGCTCGCCTTGCGAAGCGCGCCGGAATCTCGACGACTCGCCTCCACGACCTGCGGCACACCGCGGCCACGAACCTCATCGCGGGCGGCATCGACGTCCGAACCGCCGCGAGCCTCCTCGGTCACGCGAACGCATCGGTCACGCTGAGCGTCTACAGCCACGTCGTCGACGGCGCTGAACGTGCGGCGATCGACGTGCTGTCGGAGCGCCTCGATCGTGCAGAGTTGGAGCACGCGGAAAGAGCATGATTTTCCGAGCGACGGCAACGCAACGGCAACCGCGACGCGATCTGACATAGAAAAAAGCCCGCTACGGCGGGCTTTTCATGGTTGCGGGGACAGGATTTGAACCTGTGACCTTCGGGTTATGAGCCCGACGAGCTACCGGACTGCTCCACCCCGCGGTGGGCGACGGTTACTATAGCATCGGCGTCGAACGGCGGTCAAGGTGTATGGTCTCGATTTGGCCACGCTCCCGAAGGTGCAGCTGCACTGCCATCTGGAGGGAACCGTGCGCGCCGAGACGTTCCGGGCGCTGGCCGCGAAGTACGATATCCCGCTCGGCGAGCGCGCCGATCCGGCGCAAACGTACGACTTCGCGACCTTTCGCGAGTTCTTGCTGCTGTTCGCCAAGGTCACCGAGGCGCTGCGCGAGCCCGACGACTTCGCGCGGATCGCGCGGGACTACGTTGCCGATGCCGCGGCGCAGGGCGTCCGCTATGCCGAGGTCTTCGTCTCGCCGTCGGTCTGGTCGTTCTTCCACCGCGAGCTGAACGTCCGGGCGACGGTCGAGGCGATCCGGGCCGCGCTCGACGAGGCCGGCGGGCCGCTCGGGATCGAGGTCGCGCTGATCGCCGACCTGACCCGGAACTTCGGCGTCGAGCGCGCCGAACGGTCCGCCGGAGAGGCGGTCACCTTGCGTGACCTCGGCGTGATCGGGATCGGGCTCGGCGGCGACGAGGCGAACTATCCGCCTGAGCAGTACGAGCGCGCTTTCGCGATTGCACGCGA
Source organism: uncultured candidate division WPS-2 bacterium (assembly GCA_937910425.1). GTDB lineage: Bacteria > Vulcanimicrobiota > Vulcanimicrobiia > Vulcanimicrobiales > Vulcanimicrobiaceae > Vulcanimicrobium. The sequence continues at coordinate 5,229 of CALEOJ010000360.1, read as the reverse complement.
GGGCGGGCTGCACGGGGTCGCGCACGCCGGCGAGGCGGCCGGGCCCGAAAGCGTGCGGGCTGCGGTGGAGGTGCTCCGGGCCGAGCGCATCGGGCACGGCGTGCGCGCCATCGAAGACCCGGCCGTCGTAGCGCTTCTGGCCGAGCGGCGGATCCCGCTCGAGATCTGCCCCACCTCGAATCGGCTCACGGGCGCAGCCCCGGCGGGGGCGATCCATCCGCTTGGCGCGCTCGACGCCGCGGGCTGCATCGTCACGATCGACGCCGACGACCCGGCGCTCTTCGGAACGACATTGCTCGACGAGTACCGGTATGTCGCCGAGACGTTCGGTGAGGACACTGTCTTGCGCTTCGCCCGAAACGGGATCGACGCTTCGTTCGCGGCGCCGGCCACCAAGGCGCGCCTGCACGCGCTAGAGCGTTCCCGGAACTCCGTGCCGGCTGGTCGAATCTCCTAAGGCGATGCCCGGTCACACCCATTTCGACGAGTCGACCGAGGAGTATCTCGAAGCCGTGTACCGGCTGGAGCGAGAGGGTCCCGGCGTCACCACGTCCGGACTCGCTGCCGATCTCGGGGTCGCGCCGGCCTCGGTCTCCGGGATGCTCAAGAAGCTTACCGCCGACGGCTATCTCGCCTACGAGGCGCGCGGCACGGCGAAGCTCACCGAGAAGGGGCTCAAGGTCGCCGTCCGCGTCATTCGCCGGAACCGGCTCGCCGAGGTGTTCCTTCAGGACGTCCTCGGGATGCCGTGGGACGAGGTGCACGAGGAGGCGTGCCGGCTGGAGCACGCGATCTCGGAGCGGGTCGAGGAGCGGCTCGTCGCGATCCTCGGCGATCCTAAGGTGTGCCCCCACGGCCATCCGATCCCGCCCGCCGATCTGAGCGAACCGGTCCGCGTCGGGCTGCGGCTCGCCGACGCGCAGGCCGGCAGCACCGTGCGGGTCGTCGAGGTCGTGGAAGACGTCCCCGAGACGCTGCGATACCTCGACCGCATCGGGCTGCGTCCGGGCGCCAGCGTCGACGTCGTCGAGCGCGGCCCGCTCGGCGGTCCGATCACGATCGAAGGCGCGAACGGCCGGACGGCGATCTCGATCGAGCTCGCGCGTTTGATCGCGATAACACTGGAGGCGAGCCCGGCGCTCAGCGCGTGACGATCACCAACGTCCTGGTCGCGATCAACGTGCTCATGTTTCTGTGGGAGCTCGCGACCGGCGGTCCGGATGTGGATCACGGCCAACTGTACGGACCCGCCGTGGTGGCCGGACATCAGTGGTGGCGCATCTTCGCCGGGGCCTTTCTTCATGGATCGTACGCGCACGTCGGGCTGAACATGCTGGCGCTCTACCAAGTCGGAAACATCGTCGAGCAGCTCTACGGCAAGGTGCGCTTCGTGCTGCTCTACACGATCGCGATCGTCGGTTCCGGGCTCGCCGTGCTGTACTTCAACTTCGACGTTCCGACGCTGGGGGCGAGCGGAGCGATCTTCGGCCTTTTCGGGGCGCTCGTCGCCGTCGGGTTGCGGCTCGGCGCGCGCGGACGATCGCTGATCGGTCAGGTGCTGCCGATCATCGTGATCAACCTCGTGTTCACCTTTGCCGTCCCCGGCATTTCCGCCGCGGCGCATGTCGGCGGTTTGGTCACGGGATTCTTGGCAGGGTTGGTCCTGTACATGCTGCCGTCGCAGCGCCAGTTCGCGTACACCCCCGTCGCCGAGCCGGCCGCCGTTCCGTTCGATCCGACCGAAGGCGCGCCGGTCGCGACGATCGAGCAGCCGCCCGAGGTCCGCGACCCGCGCGAATGAAGCTCGTCGACAACACCTTCGCGCCGGACGGCCCGATCGCGCGGGCGCTGCCCGGATTCGAGGCGCGCGAGGGGCAGGTTCGGATGGCGCGGCTGATCCAGCGCGGTTTCCTGGAGAACGTGCACACGATCGTCGAAGCGGGGACAGGCGTCGGGAAGTCGCTTGCGTATCTCGTGCCGGCGCTGCGAGCCGGAGCGCGCGTCGTCGTCTCGACCGGGACGATCGCGCTGCAGGAACAGCTCGTCCGCAAGGACATCCCGCTGGTGACCAAAGCGCTCGGTATCGAGGCGCGCGTCGTGCTGCTCAAAGGCCGTAACCACTACCTTTGCAAGGCGAAGTTCGAGAAGGAGAGCGGTGCGCGGCTGATCGCGCCCTCGCTCGCGCTGGAGCGCCTGTGGGCGTGGGCCGAAAGCACCGAGACCGGCGATCGCGCCGAACTCGACTTCACACCGCGCTCGGAAGACTGGGAGACACTCGACGCCGACGCCGACGACTGCGTGGGCGAGTACTGCAGCCGCTTCGCCGACTGCCATTTCTTCGCGAAGCGCGACGCCGCGCGCTTCGCCGACGTCGTCGTCGTGAACCATGCGCTGTTCTTCCTCGACCTCGCCAGCGGCGGCGCGCTGCTCCCGGCCTACGATTTCGTCGTGCTCGACGAAGCGCATCAGGCTGAGAAGTACGCGACCGCCGCGCTCACCGCGACCCTGTCGCCGGTCTCGGTCAACCGGATGATGCGCAAGGTGCATCGCACGTACGCGGTTCCCGGCGCGTTCGACGCCGAGCTGGACGAGGGAATGCGCCGGCTGCAGCAGACGCTGGCGCGGGTCCCGGGCGACAAGTACCCGATCGCGGCGAACGAGGACGTGTTCGAGGTACTGCCCGCGCTGCGCGAATCGTTCTACCGGCTCGAGAACTGGCTGCACGCGAACTGGAAGGACGGGCTGCGCCGCCCGATCGACAACGAAGCCGAGGCGGAACGCCGGCGCGATCTCGCGCTGCGCTCGGTCGCGGCGCACGTCGCAACCGTCGACCGCATCGAGAACGCGGCACTGCAGGCGGCGAGCGGTGCGGTCCCCGCCGACGAGATCGAGAACGTCGCCTGGGTCGAGCGCGGCGAAGGTGGCGAGCGCTACGAGGTGAACGCGGCGCCGTTCTCGGTCGCCGAGTTCTTGAAGGCGACGCTGTTCGCGCGCACGCGCAGCGTCGTTCTCACGAGCGCCACGATCTCGACCGGGGGATCGTTCGAGTTCCTGAAGTCTTCGCTCGGGATCGACGAGGCGCAGCAGCTGGTCGCGCCATCGCCGTTCGACTACGCGAAGCAGGCGCGCCTGTACATCGCGCCGCCGCGCCTGAACCCCAAGGCCGCCGATTTTGCGCGGCGGGCTGCGCCGCTGATCGAGGAGATTCTCGACCGCAGCGGCGGCCGCGCCTTCGTGCTGTTCACCTCGTACGCGCGCCTGCGCGAGGTGTACGCGCTGCTGCGCGAACGCATCCCGTTTCCGGCGAAGATGCAGGGCGATCTGCCGCGCACCGCGCTGCTCGAATGGTTCCGCTCGACGAAGAACGCGGTGCTGTTCGCGACCGGGACCTTCTGGGAAGGGATCGATGTCGTCGGCGACGCGCTCTCGTGCGTCGTCATCGACCGGCTTCCGTTCCCCTCGCCGTCGGAGCCGCTGGTTGCCGCACGGATCGCGGCGCTCGAAGCGAAAGGCCGTTCGGGGTTCGAGCACTACATGATCCCCAGCGCGATCGTGCGCCTCAAACAGGGCTTCGGGCGGCTCATTCGCTCGACGACCGATCGCGGCGTCGTCGCGCTGCTCGATGGCCGCGCGGCCTCGATGCGCTACGGCGCGACGATCGTCGACGAGCTCCCGCCGGCGACGCGCATCACGGATCTCGCCGCCTTGGACGACATCTTTAAGCAGGTGTGATCCCGCCCGCTCGCCGTGCGCCGTCTCGAAACCGTTCCATAGAGCATGGAGCGCGTCGAACTTCGGACCGATCCGCCTGCGTCGCGGGATGTGTACTGCTGGCATCGCGGGCGCGCGGTCGCCGCGATGCGCGCGGCGCGGTATCTCTACCTGGGTGACCGGCCGCGCACCGCGATCGTCGAGGACTGGCACCCGTGCCCGTGCGGCGCGTACGAGAACATCCGGCGTCCGACGGAGATCGTGGTCTCGCACCTCGACCCCCGCTAGCGGAGGCCGCCCCCGGGCGCGCGAAGCCCGGCGGATGCGTTTCCGTCCGTTGGCTCTGCTGCTTTGCACCGCACTCGCCGTCGCACCGTCGCCGGCGTCCGCGTGGGGAGCGCAGGGCCATCGCATCGTGAACGGGGCCGCGATTCGCACGCTCCCCGACACCATGCCGGCGTTTCTGCGCAGCGCGTCGGCGCACGACGAGATCGCGCTGCTCGGTCCCGAGGCCGATCGCGTCAAAGGCGCCGGCGCGCCGCTCGACGACGACGACAATCCCGGGCACTACGTCGACGCGCTCGACGACGCAACGGTCGCCGGCGTCGTGAAGCTCAGCGCATTGCCGAAAGATCGGGCGCAGTACGACCGCGCGCTGCGCGGCGCGACGCCGCCGACCGACGAGTTCGGACAGGGCTACCTGCCATATCAGATCGCCGACGGCTGGCAGCACATCGTGCGCGACCTCGCCTACTGGCGCGTCGACGTCGTCGGCGAGACGAAGGCCCCGACGCCGGAAGAGCGCGCGTTCTTCGCCTACGACCGGAGCGTGCGCGAGGCGGTGACGCTGCGCGACATCGGCTATTGGGGCCATTTCGTCGCCGACGCTTCGCAGCCGCTGCACGTGTCGGTGCACTTCAACGGCTGGGACGGCCCGAAGTACGGCAACCCGAACAACTTCTCTGAGTCCAAGACCATCCACGCTCGGTTCGAGACGGCGCTCGTGCGCGCGGTGGCGACCGAGGACTTGGTCGTCGCGCGTGTCCCCGCGCTTGCCGTCTCGAGCGATCCCGTCCTGGCCCAGGTCGGTGCATATCTGACGGCGTCCGTCAGCAAGGTCCCCGACGTCTACCGGCTGGAGGCCGCCGGAGGGATCGACGGGCACAGCCCGGCCGCGACGTCGCTCGTCCTCGACCGCCTTGCGGCCGGCGCGGCGCAGATGCGCAATTTCATCGTCGAGGCGTGGCAGGCAAGCGCCGACGTGAAGGTCGGCTATCCGGGGATCTCCGTCCGCGACGTGGAGTCCGGCGCCGTCGTACCGACGCGTGCCGCCGTCGGGCTCGGAGACTAGCGCCGCGTCGTTAATCGGGGTAAGAGCACGCTTGTGAAACACAAAGCCACCGCACGCGCGCTCGCCGCTATTGTCGCAATCGCGGGCCTCGCCGCCGCCACGCTCGCGGTAAGCGCGCAGACGCCCCCCAGCGGACCGTCGCCGGGTGCCATGCCGCCGCCGCCCGT
>CALEOJ010000359.1 GCA_937910425.1 uncultured candidate division WPS-2 bacterium | reverse complement strand
CGTGGGCCGTCAGGCCGTACGTGACGTTGCCCAGCACGTCGAGGTGCGGGAACAGCGCGTACTCCTGAAACACGTACGCGACCTCGCGGCGAAACGCGGCGACGACCGTCGCGTCGTGCTGGAGCGGCCGGCCGTCGAGGACGACCCGGCCGGCGTCGGGGCGCGTCAGCCCGGCGACGATCCGCAACAGGGTCGACTTGCCGGATCCGCTCGGCCCGGCGAGCACCGTCACGCCGCGCTCGAACCGCAGGTCGACGTCGAGCACGAACTCTCGCAGCGTCTTCCGCACCGCGACCTCGATCACGCGGCGCGCCTCTCGAGCACGCGCGCGGCGACGACCACCGCCAGCGCGATCGTCACGAGCACGGCGGCGAGCGCGGCGGCCAGATCGAGCTCCCCGCTCTCCAGCCCCAGGTACACCGCGAGCGGGAGCGTCTGCGTGACGCCCTGCAAATTCCCGGCGAACATGATCGTCGCGCCGAACTCGCCGAGCGCGCGCGCCCAGGCGAGTACGGCGCCGCCGGCGAGCGCCGGCAGCGCCAGCGGCACCGTCACGCGAGCAAACGTGCGCAGCGGTCCCATTCCGAGCGTCGCCGAGGCCTCTTCCAGAGCGGGGTCGACCGCCGCGAAGCCCGCCCGTGCGGCACGCACGTAGAACGGCGCGCCGACGAAGAGCTGTGCGAGCACGACGGCGAGCGTCGTGAAGGCGATCCGCAGGTGGAGCGCGCCGAGGGCCGGTCCGAACAGACCGAACGTGCCGAACACGAACAGCAGCGCCAGCCCGGCGACCGCCGGCGGCACGACGATCGGCAGATCGACGACCGCATCGACGAGGGTACGCCCCGGGAACCGGCCACGCGCGAGCGCGTATGCAAGCGGGGTCCCCAGCGCGAGCGTCAGCGCGAGCGACGCGGTCGTCGTGACCAGGGAGACGCGGAGCGCGGCGAGCGCCGGCGGCGAGACGATCGTCGCGGCGAAGTGGGCCGGCGCGACGTGCGCGTAGAGCGCGACCAGCGGAACCGCGATGAACAGGACCAGGAGCGCCGAGGCGGCTGCGACGGCGGCACGGATCATACCGTGACCGAGGGAGCGGCAGCTTCAAGCGCGAGCATCGGTCACATCGCTACGGCGCGCGCGAGCACCGACCTTTCGACGGAAGGGATCGTCGCTCGCCGGACGGGATATTCAAAGACGGAGGCCCGCTATGGTGACGACACGTCCGGACGGCGATACGAACGCTCGCGGCACGGCACGGGCGCGCCTGTTCGTCGAACACGACGCGGACCGCTGGACGCTGGTCGCCGCCGCGGCCCGCGAGGGCGCGCGCGAACGGCGCGCGTTTCGCGAGTATCTCGAACGGCACGGCGACCCCGCGAGCGATTTCGACGCCGCGGAAGCGGTCTACGGCGAACTGGTGAACACCTGCGTGCGGCACGCGCCGGGCGAGATCACGATCGAGTTCCGCTGGGACGACGCGACCTTGATCGTCGTCGACGCGCGCGAGCGGCTGCGATCGTGGCCGTTCTCGCCCGACGACCCCAGCGCGGAATCGACCCACCACGCCTACGCGCTGATCAGCGCGTTCACCGGCCGCATCCACGTCACGCGCGATCCGCGCGGCGGAACGCGGGCGAGCGTCGCGCTCCCGGTGATGAAAGCGCACGCGTAGCGCGGCTCGGCTCGTCCTAAGCCGACGCGGTCACCGGCAGCGCGGCGACCGCCGGCCGGAACGTCACCGTGACGCGCGATCCGCCGCGCACGGTCGGCTCGATCTCGACGGTATTCGCGACGGCACGCACGAGCGCGAGGCCGCGACCGGTCTCGGCGAGCGGATCCACCGCTTGCTGGTCGGGGGTGAAGCCCGTCCCCGTATCCTCGATCGTCAACTGCGCGATCCCGTCGCCGTCGTGAAACGCGAGGACGCGCACCGGGCCCGGTGCGTAGCGCATCGCGTTCGCCAGGAGCTCGCCGAACGCGAGCTCGCTGCCGAATTGCGCGTCGGCGCGACCGGTCCAGCGCGCGACGAGCTCGCCGATTGCGCGGCGCACCATCCCGCCGGTGCGTCCGTCTTGGCTCATGAAGCGCCATTCGTGTTCGTCACCGGGCAGCTGCGCGGCGAAGCGTTCGATCTGCACCGTCAGGATCGCGATGTCGTCGGTCGGCTCGTCCTCGCCGAGCACTTCCTTCATGAGTGCGCCGGCCAGATGGTCGATCTCCGCACCCGCCAGCGCCCTGATCGCGGCGTCGATCCGACGCTCGCCTTCGCCGAGGTCGCGGCCGAATTCCATCAGGCCGTCGGTGAACGCAATCAGCGTACACGGCGCCTTGAGCCGCACGGCGAAGTCGACGCCCTCGTCGTCGCGCAGGCCGATCGGGAGCCCCGCCGCAGGGAGGCGCCGCAGCTCGCCGCCCTCGTCGACGATCGGCGGCGGATGTCCGGCGGTCGCGTACGCGAAGCGGCCGGTGACCGGATCGAGCACCCCGCAGATCGCGGTCACGAACACCGTACGGCCGCTGGCGACCAGCAGCCGGCTCGCCCGGTCGAGGATCGCCGACGGTTCGGCCGACTCGAACGACGCGGCTCGCAACGCCTGCCGAATCTCACCCATGATGACCGCCGCTTCGAGGCCGTGTCCGGTCACGTCGCCGATCGTGATCGCGACGCGCCCGTCGGGAAGCTCGAACGCGTCGTAGAAATCGCCGCCGACGCGTTGTGACTCCGACGCCGCGGAGTACGAGGCTGAAAACTTGATGTCGCGCAGCAGCGGGAGTTGCGCCGGGAGCATCGCCCGCTGCAGCGCGTCCGCGGTCGTGCGCTCGCGTTCGTAGAGCCGCGCGTGCTCCAGCGAGAGCGAGGCGCGGCGCGCGAACTCGCGTACCAGCGCGACGTCGTCGAGATCGTACGCGCGGCCGCTCGTGCGAACGAGCGCGAGCGCACCGATCGTCACCTCGCCGCTCACCAGCGGGACGATCATCGCCGCGCCGGCGGGGAGATCGCGCACCCACGGATCGGGGAAGCGATCGGGCTGGTCGAGCACGAGCGGGTCGCCGTTTTCGACGACGCGCGTGACCGCTTCGTGGAGCGGCGGGTGCAGCGGCGCGCCGATCCATCGCCGCGTGTCGAGCTCGTCGCTGATGTCGGTGCTGCCGAGACCGGTCAGGATGTAGCGGCCGGCATCGTCGAGCAGCGCGACCCACGTGCGTTCGGCGAGGCGCGGGATCAGCAGCGTCTTCATCGCGGCGACCGTCGCGGTGACGTCGAGTGAGGCGCCGAGCCGCTCGCCGGCGCGCGCGATGAACGCCTCGCGCTCTTCGAGCCGCTTCTGCGAATCGACGTCGGTGCAGGTGCCGATCCAAGCCAGGATCTCGCCGCGATTGGCGCGTGACGGGACGGCGTTCACCAGGAACCAGCGGTAGCGTCCGGTGCTGCCTTCGCGCAGCCGGTATTCGGCGGCGAACGGCTCGCCGGTTCGCACGCTGTGCCGCCACCGGTCGAGGATCACGACCTCCTGATCGGGATGGATCGCCGCGCGCCAGCCGCCCTCGCGCGAAGCGTTCAGGTCGTAGCCGGTGAACGCCACCCAGCGGTCGTTGACGTACTCGATATCGCCGACGGCGTTCGTCGTCCAGATCAGCTGGGGCACGACGTTGGCGAGCGAGGCGTAGCGCGCTTCGCCGACCGCCAGCGCCTCGGCGGTGGTGCGGCTGCGGGCCGTGAGGCGCAGCATCAGATCGTTGATCTTCACGAGGAACACGGCCAGCACCACGACCGCGCCGATCAGCTCCTCGACGCGCGCCGCATACCACCCGAACGAGTAGCGCCCCGAGGAGATCTCGCCGCCGGTGACGACGGCGACGAAGCGCGCGATCAGCACGACCGCAAGCCACACTTCGGTGACGGTGACGAACCCGTACGAGACCACCGCCAACGCGATCAGCATCGAGCCGGCGGTCAACGGCACTATGATCCGCGTCCAGGACGGCGAGAAGCTCCCGCCCTGCGTCACCGCCGGCAGGCGATCGTGCCCCAGGGTCACAACGAGCGCGTACGCGATCGTGACGGCGAGCGTCGCCAGCGCGATCGCGCGGACTTCGTTGCGTGACAGACGCCAGCCGCGCCGCGCCGCGAGGCCCTGCGCGATCAAGAGCGCCGCGAACCCGATCTGCGCCGCGATGTAGCACCACGACGCCGTCTGCGGTCCGGCGCCGAGCAGTCCGGTCGCCGAAAAGACGCCGGGGAACGTGAGCAGGTAGAGCGTCGTGCTGATGACGGAGAACGCGTACGCGATCGCCAGCAAGGCGAGCTTGAGGTCGCGCTCGATCCGGTACTGGACGTAGAACAGCACGGCGGTCAGGAGCAGGGCGACGACGCTCGCCCCGACCACGGTCGGAACGAAGGCCGGCACCTCGGCGATGCGCCACCCCGCGAACGGGACCGAGACGGCGAAGAGCACGATCAGCGCGGCGGCGCTCAGGAGCGCCCAGCGGCGGTCGCTCGGCGCGGCCGGGGCGGTCGCGATGTTCTCGATCGCTCGGGTGTCGAACGATCTCACGCCGCCACCGCCCCGTCTCCGCGGCGGTTGAATCTCATGTGAACACGCAAACCGCGATCTTCGCTGCCGGCTGCTTCTGGGGCATCGAAGCCGACTTCCGGGATATCCCGGGCGTCCTCGACGCCGAGGTGGGCTACACCGGCGGTTCGACCGAGAACCCGACCTACCGCGAGGTCTGCACCGGCGCGACCGGGCACGCGGAGGCCGTTCGCGTCACCTTCGACGCCGACACCGTCTCGTACGAGACCCTCCTCGATGCGTTCTGGTCGCTCCATGACCCCACCCAGCTGAACCGTCAGGGGCCCGACGTCGGCACGCAGTACCGCTCCGCGGTCTTCTATACGAACGACGCGCAGCGCGTCGCCGCCGAAACCGGGAAGACCCGCATCCAGACCCGGTTCACTCGACCCATCGCCACGCAGATTCTCCCCGAGCGCCCATTCTTCCGCGCGGAGGCCTACCACCAGAAATATTTCGAGAAACAGGGCGTCCGACACTGCCGGATCTAGCCTGCTAGGGCGTTACCGTGCGGACCGGGCGGTTGACGAAGTCGTCGACCGCCGCCGCGAGCGCCTCGTTCGTGATGCTGGTGAGCCCGGCAGCGACGTTCTGCCCCTTGTGGATCTTGTTCGCGGTGGTGTAGGTCTTCCAGCGGACCACGCCGGTGCAGTCGACCAAGTAGAGGCGCAGCGACGCGCGGATCGGCCAGCGGTCGAACACGCCCGATGAGGAGACGACGCCGCCGACGACGGGGATGAACCCGGTAAGGTTGCGCTCCTTCGACTGCTCGAAGCGGAGCTGCGGGATCAACAGCCCGTCGGCGTTGTACGAGCCGCACATCTGGCGCGCCGATCCGACCGCCTCGATCGCGTCGGTCGGCACCGAGATCGTCGAGCGCACGTGACGGTCCGACAGGTCGACCGCCAGCTGCTGTGTCGCGTTCTTCAGCACCGGATCGGAGTCGCCGGGGTCACCGAACGGGATGATGACGTACAATGGGCCGACCGCTTGCTCGATCGCACGAGCTGGGAGAGCGAACGCGACGGCGCACAGCACGAGCGCAAACGCGAGACGTCGAGCGAGCATGGTGCGCTGGAAACGTTCGGACTGTGCTCGCGCGTTCCCGGCCGACGCTACGTCCCTGCGGCGATCTTCCGATCGATGGCTTTCGCCGCGTCGATGACGCTGGTCGTTCGTGGACCCGCGTTGTACACGTGAACGACATAGTTCGCACGCGCGAACAGCAGCATCGTCGGCTCGCTGATGCCGAAGACGACGTCACCGATGCCGGTTTGCTGCTGTTCTTCGAGCGCATCGGATTGGAACTCACCGAGAAACCACAACAAAAATCTGTGGGCGTCCCGAAGCGATGCGGAGCGATAGAGCTCGATTCCGAGCAGCTCGTCGACCGAATCGCCGCGGCTCCAGACCGACTTCGCCACGGGCGGGTCCAGGCTGACATTGCGGCTTTCGCGGCGCGTCTGCCAGCCGGGGAGATCGTCGGGTCGCAGCGTCAGCTCGCCGATGACGACGGGCGTGCCGCGGTTCTCCCAGGTTTCGAAATTGTGCCTGCGGCGCAAGCGTTCGGAGCGTTCGTCTTGCATCTGCGGCCTCTCTAGCTGAGCGCGCGGCGCGTGCGCGTGCCCGGAACCGGATTGCAGTTGGGGCGGCCTGCCGGAGTGCAAAGCCGGTCGCGATAATCGCCGTCTCCGGTATTGCCGAACCGCATGTTGATCGGTAGGACCGGCGTGTGAGGAGGCACGGTCGGGTCGGCGTCGCCGTCGACCATCAAGCATGCGTCGAAGAGATAATCGCCGACGTCGCACGCGCCCTTCCATGCCACTTCGTGATAGCCGAAACCGCCGTGCCAGTTGTCGATGCCCTGGCACGGAGGTTGCCACGTGCTGCTCCCGATCGCGAGAATGTCGTTGAGGAGAAAGTAAGCGGTCCCCATTCGTGATTGCCACAAGTCGCAGCCGAGCACGTTGGAGAACGTCGAGGTAAAGGTCGCGCAATCGCTGCAGTTCACGTAGAGTCCTTGGCCGACGCCCCCTTTGAGCCTGTCGACGAACGCCGTGCAGTCGAACTGTCCGGCGCTATAGTGTGAGCCGCCGCCGCCCGGACAGTCGTACGTGAACGTGGCCGGTCCAAGGCTGTTGACGGCCTGCGTGACTTGCCCCGCGGCGATATCTTTGTCGTTCGCTCCGGCTGCCCAACTGCAGGCAAAATCCAAGACGTCGGTCCAGGGCAGCTGCAGGTTGTTCGGTTGGTACGGAGTCTGCTGCCACGGCGCAGTCGGGATGTCGATGACGACGTAGATCCGGTGTTTCGTCACCTGCGGAAGATCGGTCCACGCACCTTTTCCGAGACGGTACTGCCAGCGCCATTCCGTCGTATGCGTACCTACTCGCGCAGTCGACAGCTTCGTGTTGACCAGATCGAACAGCTGCGGTCCCGTTTGACCGTTCACGAAGCTGACCTGGCGCGCTTTGACCTCGCCCAGTACGTTGCCGAACACGAGTTGAACGATGGCCCGAATGATGTCGGTGATGATGCCGAGACAACCGCCGGGAGACGGCGGAAAGACCACGTTGTCGACCGCGCGCACCGACGCGCTGCTCACGTTGGGATCGGTGCAGCTGAGCGAGACTTGGACGTGAAGCGTATTGCCCGTCGTCGGAGCGATCGCATACGCGGCGGGCGAGTCTTCCGGGTTGACGCTGATCCCGCGTTGCCATTCCGGGACGTTCACCCACGTCGATGCGTTCTTACGAATGTTCAGCGCATCGCTGGCGGCGCTCGACGAATCGTAGTTGAACGCGATCGAATCGACCCCAAGCATCTGCCACCCCCAATGCCCGACACGGCGCGAGCACGACTGCCTGGTCCAGGTCGGCACATCATACCACTCCGGCGCAGGAAAGCAACGTCAGGTCATCTGAACCCCGCCGCAATGATTCGCGACGTCGACGTCATCGTAATCGGGAGCGGCCAGGGCGGAGTACCGCTCGCGACGGAGCTCGCCGGCGAGGGGCGCACGGTCGTGCTGTTCGAACGTGCGGCGTTCGGCGGCACCTGCGTCAACTCGGGCTGCACGCCCTCGAAGGCATTCCTCGCCTCCGCACACGCCGCCGGTCGCGCGCGCCGCGCGCGGGCGATCGGTCTGCGCGGCGAGGTTCACCTTGACTTTCCGGCGGTGATGGAGCGCGTGCGCGGGATCATCCGGGACTGGACCGCCGGTGTGCGCACGCGGCTCGAAAAGGCGGGCGTCGAGATCGTGCATGCCGAGGCGTCGTTCGCCGGCGAACGCACCGTCGAAGGCGGCGGCGTCACCGTGCGCGCGCCGATCGTCGTCATCGACACCGGCGGCACCGCGGCGATCCCGCCGCTCGATGGCCTCTCCGGCGTGCCGTACCTCGACAACGCGTCGTTCTTCTCGCAGACGACGCTGCCGCGGCGCTTTCTCGTCCTCGGCGGCGGCTATATCGGCCTGGAGCTCGGCCAGGGGATGGCACGCGCGGGCAGCGAGGTGCACATCGTTCACCCGAACGCGCGCGTGCTCGACGCCGAAGAGCCCGACGCGAGCGCGGCGCTCGAAGACGCGCTGCGCGAGGACGGCGTGCAGCTCCACCTCGGCGCGCGCGCGGTCTCGGCCGCGGTGCGCGAGGGTGCGATCGTGCTCGGCCTCGCGGGCGGGGGCGAGGTTGCGGGCGACGCGCTGCTGGTCGCGACCGGCCGCAAGCCGAACACCGTCGCGCTGCGCTGCGAGCGCAGCGCGATCGCGCTCGACGAGCGCGGCTACGTCCACGTCGATGCCGAGCTACGAACCACGTGCGCGGGCGTCTTCGCGCTGGGCGACGTCGCCGGCCAGCCGGCGTTCACCCACGTCTCATGGGAAGACCACCGCCGCATCCTGGGCGTGCTGCGCGGCGAGCACCGCACGCGCGACGACCGCGTCATGGCGTACTCGACGTTCACCGAACCGCAGGTCGCGCGCGCCGGCTTGACGCTCGAGCAGGCGCAGGCGAAAGGCCACGACGCGCTGGCGGTGACGCTGCCGATCTCAGAAGTCGCGCGCGCGTTCGAATGGAACGAAGAGCGCGGCTTCTACCGGATGGTCGTCGACAAGCGCGACGATCGCATCCTGGGCGCGACGCTGGTCGGCTACGAATCCGCCGAAATCGTGCACGTTTTCATCGCGCACATCGCGCGCGGCTCGACCTGGCGCGACCTCGCCGATGCGATGCACATCCACCCAACCTTCGCGGAGGGTCTGCCGACCCTCGCGCGGCTGGTTCCGCCGGAGCTCGATGCCCGGCCTTGAACTCGACCGCGCGCTGTGCGGCGATCTCGCGGTCGCCGAAGCGCGCGAGTGGATCGTCACCAACGGGCTCGGCGGTTTCGCCGCCGGGACGGTCGCCGGAACGCTGACACGGCGCTATCACGGGCTGCTGTTCGCAGCACGCACCCCGCCGGTCGGGCGAACGCTGCTGTGCCCGAAGATCGACGCGGAGGTCGGGTACGACGGCGCGGCCTATGCGCTCGCGACCGACCGCTGGCGCGGCGGAACGATCGCGCCGCAGGGCTACGTCCACCTCGCCGGCTTCGGGCTCGAAGGCACGGTGCCGGTCTGGAGCTTCGTCTGCGGCGACGCGCTGCTGGAGCGGCGCGTCTGGATGGAGCACGACGCGAACCTGACCTACGTGCGCTATCGCGCCGTGCGCGCACGCTCGCCGCTGCAGCTGACGCTGCGCGCGTTCGCGAACCATCGCGACCTGCACGGAGCGACGCACGCGGGCGGCTGGACGATGCAGGTCGACGCTGCGCCCGGCGGCGTTCGCGTCGCGCCGTTCGCCGGTGCCGCGACGATCTGGATCCGCGCCGAGCGCGGCACCGTCGCGCCGGAACACGTGTGGTACCGCGACTTCGAGTATCCGGCCGAGCGGGAGCGCGGGCTCGACGACACGGAAGATCATCTGCGCGTCGCAACGTTTGTCGCCGAACTCGCGCAAGGCGAGACGATGACGATCGCGGTGGCGGATTGCGAGCTGACGTCCCTCGACGGTGATGCGGCGCTTGCGCGCCGGCGGGACCGCGACCGTGAGCTCGTCGCCGCGTGGCGCACCAACACCGCGGGGCGTGACGCGACCGCGCCCGCGTGGGTGGAGCAGCTCGTCCTGGCCGCGGATCAGTTCATCGTGCGGCGGCCGCTCGCGGACGATCCCGAGGCGCTCTCGGTGATCGCCGGATATCCGTGGTTCGGCGACTGGGGCCGCGACACGGCGATCGCGCTGCCGGGGCTGACGCTCGCAACCGGACGGCCTGCGCTCGCGCGGTCGATCTTGCGCACGTTCGCGCGCTTCGTCGACGGCGGGATGCTGCCGAACTTCTTCCCGGACAGCGGTCAGCCGGCGCAGTACAACACCGTCGACGCGGCGCTCTGGTACGTCGAGGCGGTTCGCCGCTACGTCGAGGCGACCGGTGACGGCTGGACGCTGGTGGAGCTCTGGCCGGCGCTTCAAGCGATCGTCGCCGCGTATACGGCCGGGACGCGCTTCGGGATCGGCGTCGACCCCGCCGACGGCCTGCTGCGCGCCGGCGAATCCGGCGTGCAGCTGACCTGGATGGACGCGAAGGCCGGCGACTGGGTCGTCACCCCGCGGATCGGCAAGCCGGTCGAAGTGAACGCGCTGTGGATCAACGCGCTGCGCGCGTGCGCCGCGTTCGCGACGCGCCTCAATCACGACCCCACGCCGTTCGCGTCCGCGGCGAAGCGCGCAGAGGCGAGCTTCGAGCGCTTTTGGAGCGCCGGGCTCGGCTGGTGCTACGACGTGATCGACGGGCCGGGCGGCGCCGACGCGTCGCTGCGTCCGAACCAGCTCTTCGCGGTCTCGCTGCCGATCGAGGTGCTCGACGCGACGCGTCGCCGTGCAATCGTCGACGTCTGCGCCTCCCGCCTCTGGACGCCGGCCGGTCTGCGCAGCCTCGACCGGCACGATCCGCACTACGCCGGCCACTACGGCGGCGACCAGCGTTCGCGCGACGCCGCGTACCACCAGGGAACGGTGTGGACGTGGCTCGCCGGTCCGTTTGCGCTGGCGCACGCGCGCGTCTGCGACGCCGCCGCCGCCGGCACGGCGCTGCTCG
>CALEOJ010000358.1 GCA_937910425.1 uncultured candidate division WPS-2 bacterium | reverse complement strand
GACGGCGCGCTCGAGGTCGGCGCGCGGCGACGGCAGCTTCACGCACTCGTCGAACGCCATCGCGACGTCGACGCCGAGCTCTTCTTGAAACTCCACGACGTTCTCGGGCGTGAAGCGGTGCGTGCTGCCGTCGAGATGCGAGCGGAACGTGACCCCGTCGTCGTCGATCGTGCGCCGCGACTCCAGGCTGAAGACTTGATAGCCGCCGGAGTCGGTCAGAATCGGACCGTCCCAGGCCATGAAGCGGTGGATACCGCCGGCGGCGGCGAGCGTCTCGCGCCCGGGCCGAAGCCAGAGATGGTACGTGTTCGCGAGCACGATGCGCGAGCCGATCTCGTGCAGATCGCGCGGCTCGAGCAGCTTCACGTCGGCGAGCGTTCCGACCGGCATGAAGCACGGTGTCGCCACCTCGCCGTGCGCGGTCGTCAGCGTCGCGCACCGCGCATCATCCGACGTCGCGTGCACCACAAACTCGCCGATCATTGCGGGATGCGGAACATCGCGAGCGTCGCCAGGTACTCGGGCGGCGGCTCGCTCTCGAAGGCCATCATCTGCTTGGTGCGCGGGTGCTTGAAGCGCAGCCGCCAGGCGTGCAGCGCCTGGCCCGGCAGCGGCAGCCGCGAGTCGCTGCGCCCGTAGATGGGATCGTTGAGCACCGCGTGACCCAGCGCCGCCATGTGGACGCGAATCTGGTGCGTGCGTCCCGTCTCGAGCCGGAACGTCAGCTCGCTCGCGCCGTGCAAGCGCTCGCGCAGCGAGTAGTGCGTCACTGACGGCTTCCCCTCGGCGCGGATCGCGTACTTCATCCGGTTGTGCGGGTCGCGTCCGATCGCGCCGCGGATCGTCCCCTCGGGGTCGTCCGGCGCGCCGATCACGATGCCGCGGTACTCGCGCTCGATGTAGCGCGCCTGCATCGCGCGGCCGAGCGTCCCGAGCGCCTTCTCCGTCTTCGCGACCAGCAGGAGCCCGGAGGTGTCGCGGTCGAGGCGGTGCACGAGCCCCGCGCGCACGCGCTCGCCGGGGAGCGCGGCAACGTGCGCGAGCAGCGCGTTGACCAGCGTTCCGTCGGTCGCGCCGTGCGCGGGATGCGTCACCATCCCGGCCGGCTTGTCGACGACCATCAGATCGTCGTCCTCGTACACGACGTCGATCGCGATCTCTTCCGGCTCGGCTTCGATCCGTCGCGGGCCCTCGATCGCGTATTCGATGCGGTCGCCCGGCTCGAGCAGCGTGCTCGGCTTCCCGGCGGCGCCGTTCACGGTCGCGGCACCGGCGCGCAGCGCCGCCGCGACGTGCGAACGCGAGTATCCGCACAGCCGCGTCAGCAGCACGTCGAGGCGGCCGGTCTCGTCGTCGCCGACGACGTGGATCAGGCGCGCCTCTCGCGGCGCAGCGACGTCAGCACGAGCAGCGCCACGCCGATCGTGATGCAGGCGTCGGCGACGTTGAAGACGTTCGGCCAGATCGTGCGGAAGTCGATGAAATCGACCACCCACTGATGCTGAAAGCGGTCGACGATGTTCCCGATCGCGCCGCCGACGATCATCCCGAACGCGATGCGCACCACGTTCGAGTGCCGCACCGCATCGCGGAATGCGTACGCGAAGACGCCCAGGACGATCAGGGCGAGGACGATCAGGATCATCGGCGAGTTCCCGAATAGCCCGAACGCTCCGTGCGTGTTCTGGACGTAGGTCCACCACAGCACGTGCGGCACGACGATCCGGCTTTCGCCGGGCACGAACGAGTGGAGCACGACCGTCTTCGACCAGCGGTCGAGGAGAAAGACGAGCAGCGCAACGAGCCAGAGGAGGATCACAGGCTCGGCGGTTTGACGTACTGATAGAAGAAGCCCGCAACGCGGCCGAACGACCCGGTGATGATCACGAGCCCGGTCAGGATGAGGAAGATGCCCGCGCCGATCTCGATCGCGCCGAGATAGCGCTTCACGCGGTTCAGCGCGCTGAGCGCCTGCGTGATCGCCGCCGCCGTCAAGAGTAGCGGGACGGCGAGACCCATCGAGTAGACGAAGAGAAAAAAGGTCGCCTGGCCGTAGTGCTGCTGTGACGCCCGCAGGATGATCAGCGAGAGAATCGGACCGATGCACGGCGACCAACCGGCCGCAAAGCCGATCCCGACCAGGAACGAGGCGAACAGCGATCGGTTCGCGCTGCGGAACCGGAGGCGCTTGTCCATCATGAGTGCCGGAATCTTGAAGACGCCGACCATGTTCAGTCCCAGCACGATCACGACCGCGCCGCCGATCCGGGCGATCCAGTCCTTGTAGTCGATGAAGACCGAGCCCAGCGCGCTCGCCGAGAGACCGATCGCCATGAAGACGACCGTGAAGCCCGCCACGAAGGCCAGCGCGTGCAGCATCGTTCGGGCGCGGCTCACCGCGTCGGACTGCGCTTTGAGCTCCTCCAGGCTCGAGCCGGTCAGGAACGAGAGATAGGCCGGGATCAGCGGCAGCACGCAGGGCGACACGAAGGAGACCAGCCCGGCCAGGAACGCGGTGAGAATATTGAGGTCGGCGGTCACGGTGCTCCCATGGTAGACGGTTCCTAGACCCGGCTCGGTACGCCGCGGTGGCGCGTCCTAGTTCTCGCAGGAGCGTCCTCCTTCGCCGCGCTCGCAAAGGTTGGACGGCCGTGCGCCGTATCCACCACCAGGTGAGCCACTGGTTCTATTATCCGAACATCGACCCGATCGCGTTCCGCCTGGGGCCGATCGCCGTGCACTGGTACGGCCTCTCGTACCTGTTCGGGTTCATCTGCGTCTTCTTGTGGATGAACCGTCCCGCAGGCCGGCGGCGGCTCGGCCTGACCAGCGACCAGATCCAGGACTTTCTGGTCTACGGGCTCGTCGGCGTGCTGGTCGGCGGGCGGGTCGGGTTCGTCATCGCCGACGTCATCACGAAGCACAACCTCGGCGACTACCTCGCGAATCCGGTGAACTTCATCGCGATCTGGCAGGGCGGGATGGCGTTCCACGGCGCGCTCGTCGGCGTCATCCTGGCGATCCTGCTGTTCCTGCGCAAGCACCCGGGGCTCACCTTCGGGATCCTCGGCGACGAGGTCGTCCCGATGCTCTCGCTCGGGATCTTCACGACGCGCATCGTGAACTTCATCAACGACGAGCTCCCCGGCAAGCTGTGCCTGCCGGACCATCCCTACTGCATCCTGTTCCCGGCCTATAACGACGGCTTCCGCTACCCCTCGCAGATCTTCGAGGCGATCCTCGACATCCTGACGCTGCCGATCATCCTGATCGTGTACCGTATGCGGCCGCCGGACGGGGTCGTCGCCTGGACGTGGTTCACGATCTACGGCGTCACGCGCACGATCGCCGAGATCTGGCGCGAGCCCGGCTTCTTGGTACTCGGGCTCGACGGCGGCCAGTTCGTCGCAGTGCTCCAGGTCTTCGTCGGGATCGCGATGATCGTCTTGGCGTACCGGCGCGGGGCGCGAACCGCCACGCGGACGAGCGCGGCCGTCTGACGCCCGCCGTCCGCGCTCGACGGGGTTTCCGAGCGCCGTTCGGCGAAGGTGTCCGCCCATGTCCCTCGCCACCGGTACGGTCGCCGAGCGCGTGGCGACGTTGCGCGAGCGCGTCGACGAGGTCACCGTCGCGTCCGGGCGCGAGCCTGGCTCCGTCGCGATCCTCGCGGTCACCAAGACGCAGCCGCGGGACGCGGTGCTGGCGGCGCTCGACGCCGGCGTGCGCGATGTCGGCGAGAACTACGTCGTGGAGGCGCGGCGCAAGTACGACCACTTGCCGCCGTGCACGACCCATTTCGTCGGCCACGTGCAGACGAACAAGGCGAAAGCGATCGCCGGACTGTTCGACAGATCGGAAGAGCGTCGTGTAGGGAAAGAGTGTAGATCTCGGT
>CALEOJ010000357.1 GCA_937910425.1 uncultured candidate division WPS-2 bacterium | reverse complement strand
CAACCGAACGGCTCGCCGCCGGCGAGTCCGCGGAACTGGAGTTTGAGGCGCGCATCGTCGGGCCGGTCGCCGAGATCTGCGCCGACGACGGCGCGGTACACCTGCGCGGCGACGGCCGTCGCGTCGCCCTCCCGGTTCGGGGAACGCTGACCGCCGCGCCCGTTCTTGCGGCGCCCGAGATCGAGCTGACACGGACGCGCCGGCGCGTCGAGCTCGCGATCGCCGTGCGCAACGACGGCTGGGCCGACGCGCGCGAGGTGGGCGTGCGGATAACCCTGCCGGACGGACTGCGGCCGGTCGACGGGACCCTCGCTGTCGACGGGATGCCGGTCGTCGCGCGCACCGGGCCGCGCGGCGGAGTTGCGGAACCGATCGCCCGCGCTGAGCGCGAGCGTGACGCGCGGACCGTCGTCCTCGCCGCCGTCCCGGCGCGTTCGAGCGTCGGCCTCGTGCTCGCGGCGACGTTCCGGCCCGACTGCGCCGACGGAACGATTCGCGTCGCCGTGAACGACGACGAGGTCGAGGTTCCGTTCGCACCGCATCGCGCGCGTGAGCTGCGCGTGCGCATCGTCGGCGCTCCGCGTACCGCCGCACCGGGCGAGAGCGTTCGTATCGCGGCGCGCGTCGAAAACCTCGGCGACGTCGCCGAAGAGCTGACCTTCGCGATCGAGGACGCATCGGCGAAGGAGCACGTCGCGGAACCGCCGCGAACGCTCGCGGCGGGCACGGCCGCGGTCGTGAACGTCGCGCTGACCGTTCCGAGCGGAAGGGGCGATGACGCCGCGTATTCCGGCGCGTTCGTCGTGTTCGACGCGACCGGGGAACGGGCGCGGAGCGTCTTCGCCGTTCCGATACGCGATCGCGTTCGTCCGGCCACTGCCGAGGCCGCCCTCGATGCGGACCCGAGAGAACCGCCCAGCGCCGAAACCGCGCCGCCCGACACCGTCGCCGGCGCGGCCTTCGCCGTGCGACTCGTCCTGGAGGCTCTTCCGCCGCCCGGATCGTCGCCCATCGCTTCCGGCGCGGTGCTGCCGCCCGGGCCGATGGAGTTCTCGATCCGTTACGACGACGCGCGCCTCGACGAGATCGGTCGTCTTCTTCACGGTCTGCGCGCCGCTGGGCTGGTCGGACACCTCTTCGCACTGCGGCTCTTCTTTCCGGATGCATGCGTGGCGTGCGACGCCGGCGTCGACGCGGCGCTCGGCGTCGTGCGCGATCGGCTCCGCGACGTCTTCGACCGCCTCTTCGTGAAGCTGCGGATCCCCGGCTATGCGGTGTGCTCCGACGATCTCGAAGATGCGGCGCTGCGCGCCGCGATCGTCGCGCTGTTGGAGCAACTCGATGTTGGGATCGACGACGGCGTGCCCGCGGCGTTCGCCGCGGCGCCGTTCGGTGCGCCGGCGGTGCTGCGCGCGATGACCGCGTTGCTGCCGGCCCAGTGCGACGGCGATCCGCGTCTCGCCGCGTCCCTCGCACGCCATGCAGCGCTGCTCGACGACGCGCTGCGCCGGTACGAGGGCGTTCCGCTGGAGCTGTTCGACGAGGCGCTCGCGCACCGCTCGGAGCCCGCGCTCGATGCCGCGCGCGCCGACCTCGTCGATGCCCTGCAGCCTCATCTCATCGGAGCGGAGATTGCATGCTGATGCTGCACGTACCGACGCTGCTGGCGCTGCTGGGCACGGCACTGATGGCAGTCGTCATCTTCGCCCCGGCGCCGGCGGTCGTGCCGCGCTCCGCCGCGTCCGAGCTCTTTTCGCCGCTGCCGTTCGAGGCGTTCGCAGCGGCCGGCATCGTGCCGCTCCCCGAGCTCCCGCCGCCATCCTCGGTCGTGTGGCCCGCGCTCGTCGATCCGAGCGCAGCGCAGTGCGACGCCGGCGTGCGGTTGGCGCTGATCGACGCGCTCGCGGCCGTTCGCACGCCGTGGGCCGACGCGATCCTACGCCAGGCGCTCGGCGAGGAGCCCGATGCTCGCGTCCGCGCGGCGATCGAAGCCACGCGGTCGGCGTGAGATCGTGCTAGGCCGCCGGGCGCCCGTAGACCGCGACGATCCCGCCGCTCGCGAGCACGTGCCCGCGGATCATGAACCGGAACTTCGCGTAGGTCGTCGTCGAGTCCGGACCCAGTTTATCGACGTCGAGCGCGTACACCGCCAAATGGTAGTGATGCGGCGGGTCGCCCGGCGGCGGACACGGACCGCCGTATCGGCTGAACCCGTAGTCCGTGAACCCCTGCGTCGCGCCGACGCCGGCGTCATCGTGCGAACCTGCGCCGGCCGCGAGCGACGTGACGTTGCGCGGGATGTCGAAGAGCACCCAGTGCACGAATCCCACCGTGGTCGGCGCGTCGGGATCGTAGATCGTCACCGCAAATGACTTGGTCCCGGCCGGTGCGCCGGACCACGCGACGTCCGGGCTCTCGTTGTTGCCGGTGCATCCGAAGTCGTCGAAAACGGCGCTCCTCGGAACGGTCTCTCCGTCATGAAAAACAGCGCTCGTGACGGTCAGTGTAGCGTGCGTCTCCATGGAGGCGGTTCTACCCCGAAACCGCGAGAGCGACCTTGAGTACGTGGAGCTATGGCAAGCGTTCGGATCGACGGCGACACCCTGCACATCGAGTTCTCGGGCTGGGACAAGCTCTGGGCCGTGCACGGCTCCTTCGCGATCCCGCTCGCGAACGTCGCCGGCGCCACGACCGAGAAGCCGCCGAGCTTCTGGGAGGCCCTCAAGATCATCGGCACGGGGTCGATCTGGCCGTTCAAGATGGCCGGCACGTTCCTGTATCACGGGGAGGTCGTGTTCTTCGACTATCAGGGCGAGGAGAGCGTCCTGGTCGTCGATCTGAAGCAGGGGACGTCGTCCTACAAGCACGTCTTCGTCCACGTCGACGAACCCGATACCCCGGAGGCCGCGGCGCAGCGGATCAACGACGCGCTGCCGCAGGGACGGTAAAGCCGGCGTAAACTCAAGGACGGCCCCCCGCCGGCCGATCCTGTGATAGAGGTCAAACTCGCGTACCGGAGCGCCCCAGGGGTAGGTCGCTGGCCGCTCGCTTGCCGATCATCACTTCAACGATGCAGCTCTTCGACACGATTTTCGGACGTCGCGAGCAGCGCTGGTTCGAAAACGGCGCGGCTGGCGGTCGCCATGGGAAGTTCAACGGTCACGCGATCAGCAACGGGCGCAAGATCCCGGTGCTCGGGACGGCCGTGTGGCGCGAGGGCGTCGCCTTCGTCTCGCCTCATGCGCTGCCCGAAACCGAGATGAAGTTCTTCTTCAGCCTCCGCGGGCGCACGATCCCGAGCCGCATCCACGTCGAGCAGAGCGAGGCGATGCAGGCCCCAGAACGGGTCGTCCACCGCTACTTTTGTGGCTTCACCGCAATCGCGGCCGACGACTGGGACGCGGTCGTGCGCTACGTCGAGAACAAAACCGAGCCGCAGAAGATCCAACTGCCGCACAAGGCTGACGACGAGTTCCGCTCGCTTCCGAGTGCGATTCAGAGCGCGATCGTCGAACAGCTCGTGCGCGCCAAGCGGCTGGAAAAGCCTGCGCCCGGCACGGTTCCGCTGATCCGGATGGTCGCCGGCAGCGTACGCGACCACGGCCACGGCCAGACCACCCAGGACGTGCTGATCCACAGCCGCGTCAGCGTCGGCGACCAGATGTGCGCGTACGACACGCGCTTCCGCGTCTTCGCCAGCCAGCGCATCGAACTGATCGCGTAGCCGGCGCGCGCCCGGAAACGCTACACCTATGCGTCTAGCCGCGCGAATCGCGGCGCAGGCATACCTCTCGCCATGAGATGCCTCGGTGCGATCGTCGCAACCGGCGGCGTGGCGGTTCACGACAAGGAATCGGCCGCGATTCACGGCCGAAATGAATAAAAGACCCGCTGACTTAGCGTGTTTTTATTTCACCGATCGGCTTACGCGCTCTGGTCCTTCGGGCGGTCGGCGAAGATCAGCGTCGGCTGTTCTTTCTTTTCGACGACTTCCTTGTTGACGACGCACTTCTTCACGCCGGTCATCGACGGCAGGTCGTACATCACGTCGAGCATGATCTCTTCGAGGATCGAGCGCAGGCCGCGGGCGCCGGTCTTGCGCGACTGGGCCTTGATGGCGATCGCTATCAGGGCTTCCTTGGTGAACGTCAGCTCGACGCCGTCCATGCTCATGATCTTCTGGAACTGGCGGACGAGCGCGTTGCGCGGCTCGACCAGGATGCGGCGCAGGGCCAGCTCGTCGAGCGCATCGAGCGTCACGACGATCGGCAGGCGGCCGATGAACTCCGGGATCAGGCCGAACTTGAGCAAGTCCTCGGGCATCAGCGACTGCAGCATCTTGGTGTGCTGCCGCTCCTTCTTCGTCTCGGGGTTCGCGCGGAAGCCGAGCGAGTTCGACGCGACGCGGCCTTCGATGATCTTCTCGAGACCGTCGAACGCGCCGCCGCAGATGAACAGCACGTTGGTGGTGTCGATCTGGATGAATTCCTGGTGCGGGTGCTTGCGGCCGCCCTGCGGGGGCACGTTGGCCGTCGTCCCTTCCAGAATCTTGAGCAGCGCCTGCTGCACGCCCTCGCCGCTCACGTCGCGCGTGATCGACGGGTTCTCGCTCTTGCGGGCGATCTTGTCGATCTCGTCGATGTAGACGATGCCCTTCTCGGCGCGCTTGACGTCGTAGTCCGCGGCCTGGATGAGCTTGAGCAGGATGTTCTCGACGTCCTCACCGACGTAGCCGGCTTCGGTCAGCGAGGTCGCGTCGGCCATCGCCAGCGGGACGTCGAGGATCTTCGCCAGCGTCTGCGCGAGGTACGTCTTGCCGCTGCCGGTCGGGCCGACGAGCAAGATGTTGCTCTTCTGCAGCTCGACTTCTTCGGCTCCGGTACCGGTCGGGCCGCCGGCGTTCACTCGCTTGTAGTGGTTGTAGACCGCGACGGCCAGAGATTTTTTCGCCCGCTCCTGACCGATCACGTACTGGTTCAGGATGTGGTTGATCTCTTTGGGCTTCGGGACGTTCCGCAGCCGCAGGTTCTCGTCGACGTTCTTGTAGAGCTCTTCCTCGATGATCTCGTTGCAGAGCTCGATGCACTCGTCGCAGATGTACACGCCCGGGCCCGCGATCAACTTGCGCACCTGCTCCTGCGATTTGCCGCAGAAGCTGCACTTGAGCTGACCTTTCTCGTCCCCGAAACGAAACATTCAGTGACCTACAGGGCGGTGTTCGGCACGATGGCGGTTCGGTTTTCCTTGCTGAACACACCGTCGACGATCCCGTATTCTTGCGCTTCCTGCGCCGTCATGTAGAAATCGCGTTCGATGTCCTTGAGGACCTGCTCGATCGGTTTCCCCGTGGTCGTCTCGTAGATGCCGGCCAGGGTCCGCCGCGTGGCGATCAGATCGCGAGCGTGGATTTCGATATCGGTGGCCTGGCCACCCACCTGCTGGACCCAGGGCTGGTGGATCAGGATCTTCGCGAAGGGGAGGGCGTAGCGCTTGCCCTTCGCGCCCCCCGTCAGCAGGACCGAGGCCATGGAGGCAGCCATCCCGGCGCAGATCGTCGCGACGTCAGGCTTGATCAGCTGCATCGTGTCGTAGATCGCGAGCCCCGCGGTGACCGAACCGCCCGGGCTGTTGACGTACATATCGATATCTTTATCGGCATCTTCGCGCTCCAGGAAAAGGAGCTGCGCGATGACGAGGGAGGCCATCCCGTCGTCGATCGGTCCATGGACGAAGATGATGCGTTCTTTGAGCAGCCGCGAGTAGATGTCGTACGCGCGCTCACCGCGTGCGCTCTGCTCGACGACCATCGGTACCAAATGTCCCATGTGCGCCCCCCGTGACCTATCCGGCTGCGACTTCAGTTGCAGGTTTTTCCGCGGTCGCCGCAGCCGGCACGCGGTTAGCCTGCTCGATCAGGCGGTCCATGGTCTTGGTTCGAACGATCCCGTCGATCAGCGCCCCGACGTTGGACTGGAGCGCCTGGATGATCCGCTCCCGCGGTTGCCCGTACTGGGCGGCGAGCGCCGAGAGTTCCGACTCGACATCCTCTTGGGTCGCGACGATCCCTTCCTTCTTGGCGATCGCCTCGACGAGTAAGGTCGTCTTTACGCGGCGCTCGGCCTCCGGCCGGAAGCCGTCGCGCAGCTCCGCCACGGTCTTGCCGCTCTGCTGGAGATACTCGTCCCAGCCGATCCCGGCCCGCGCGACGTACTTGCGCGACTCGTCCATCAGGTTGTCGATCTCGCGCTCGATCAGGACCGCAGGCAGCGGGAAGTCGTTCGCGCCGACGATCTTGTCGAGCAGCTCCGCCGACATCTGCCGGCGGGCGTTGCGTTTCACGGTATCGTCGAGGCGGCGCTTGATCTCGCCGCGCAGGTCGGCCAATGTCTCGGAACGCGAGACGCGCTTCGCCAGCTCGTCGTCGAGTTCGGGGAGCTCCGGCTCCTTGACGTCGTGCACGGTGATGGCGAAGACCGCGTCCTTGCCCGCCAGATCGGGATTGGCGTACGGGTCGGGGAACGTCGCCGCGACGTCCTTGGTCTCGCCGGCTTTCATGCCGACGATCCCCGAGACGAAGCCGGGGATGAACCGGTCCTCGGCGAGCTCGGTCTCCTGTCCCTGCGCGGCGCCGCCGTCGAACGGGATACCATCGACCTGGCCCTCGTAGTCCATCACGACGGTGTCGCCGAGCCGGGCAGCGCGGTCGACCGGGACGAGCGTCGCCGCTTCCTTGCGCATCTGCTCGAGCGTGCGATCGACGTCCGCGTCGGTCGCCTCTTCCGAAACCTCGCTGACCTCGACGCCGGTGTAGTCCTTCGGTTCGAACTCGGGGAGCACCGAGACGATCGCCTTGAAACGCGGCGGCTGGCCTTCGGTCTCCGCGTCGATCCGCTCGACGGCCGGGCGGTCGAGCGCCTGGATTTTGTGCTCTTCGAGCGCGGCGCGGTACGCCTTGTTCAGGAGTTCGTCCTCGGCTTGGGCCGTGATCGTCTCCTTCCCGTATGTGTTCTCGAAGATCTTGCGCGGGACTTTGCCGGGCCGGAAGCCCTTGATCTTCGCATTGCGGGAGAGCTTTCGGAACGCAGCATCTTGCGCCGCGTCGTATTCTTCCGGCGTAATGCTGATCTCGAGCTCGACCTGCGTTGGGTCGAGCGGCTTCAGCGTCGAGGGCACGAGTACGGCAGACCTCCGGAAGCGGGGACGGCGGGCAAGCAGCCCGCCGTCGATTGCATTGGAGCGGAAGACGAGATTTGAACTCGCGACCCTCGCCTTGGCAAGGCGATGCTCTACCGCTGAGCTACTTCCGCGACCGCCGGACCCGCTTTCGCGGCGCCCGAGACGAACCCTAGGAGTCTACCGAACCCACACAATCGGGTCAAGGACCACGTCGATATGGGCACGCCGAGACTCGAACTCGGATGGGTCGCCCCACTGGAACCTAAATCCAGCGCGTCTGCCGATTCCGCCACGTGCCCGTCGGAGCGACCCTTCGACAAGCTCAGGATGACCGCCCCGGACGGTCGCCGGACCGCCCGGGACGCTGGCGTCAGGTCAGCGTGAAATGGAGCTCGCCGAGCTTCGAGATGACGGTGCGGATGCGGTCGCCGGACTTCAGCCACACCTGCTTGTCCTTGGGCATGCCGAAGATCACGCCGCTGGGCGTGCCGGTGAAGATCACGTCGCCGGGACTGAGCGTGATGAACGTCGACGTGTAGCTGATGATGTGCGCGCAGTTAAAGATCATCTGCGCGGTGTTCATATCCTGGCGCGGCGTCGTCTCATCGTTGACGTAGGTCTGTACCTGGAGCGTCTGCGGGTCGGGGATCTGATCGGCGGTCACCAGCCACGGACCGATCGGCGCGAACTCGTCGGGCGTCTTCCCGGTCATCCACTGCGATACGCGGTTCTGCGGATCGCGCGCGGTGAAATCGTTGCCCGTCGTGTAGCCGAAAACGTAGTTCAGCGCCTGCGCCTCGGGGACGTTGCGCGCGGTCTTGCCGATGATCATCACGAGCTCGGACTCGTAGTCGAACTGGACCGCTGGAATCTTCGAAACCGCGACCGTTCCGTTGTGACGGTTGAGCGTCGTGTTGTACTTGTTGAACAGGTTCGGGAACGGCGGCGGCTTCTCGCCGGTCTCCACGATGTGCGCCTGGTAGTTCAAACCGACGCAGATGATCTTCGGCGGCGAGCCGACGACCGGGCCGTATTGCACCGACGACTCGCTCCGGATCGCGCTCGCCGGCGCATCGTTGATGAGATGCGGCAGCGCGGCCACGTTGCCGCGGCCGGCGACGACGTCGTCGACCGTCAGCGGCGGCAGGGCGACGCCGAGTGCCGTCGCGGAACGCGCGATGTCGACGATCCCTTTCGCCGTGCGGACGCCGACGTGGTCGACGCCGCCGTCGCGCAGGGTGGTGAACGTCATCCCCCGCGTGGCGGCGGCGACGTCGGCCGCGCTGGCGGCGGCGACGAGCGTGGGAGCGGCGATGGCCACGGCGGTCGTGCCGGCCAGAAATGCGCCACGGGACGGGGTCATAGCGAAGCCTCCTTCAGTGGGGGAAGAGGGCTTCTCGACACCACGCGTCTCCCCTGGGGTTTGTCACCTTCGTGAAACGGAAGCTGCCGCAGCAGGCTCGGACGCCCGAGATCTACCTGTCGGTCGACATCGAGGCCGACGGGCCGGCGCCCGGGCGCTACTCGATGCTCTCGTTCGGGATCGCCGCCTTCTCGATCGACAAGGTCCTGCTCTCGACGTTCACCCGGAACCTCGAGCTGCTCCCCGGCGCGGTGCAGCACCCGCGCGTCATGGCCTGGTGGCAATCGACGGCGCACCACCGCGCGGCCTACGAACGGACTCGCGAGAACGTCCAGCCGATCCGCGACTCGATGCTGGCCTGCGACGCATGGTCCAAATCGCTGCGCGCCTACGGGAAGCCGTGCGTGGTCGGCGCGCCCGCGGCCTACGACTTCGGCGCATGGCTGTACTGGTATCTCGTCTACGTGCTGGACGAGATCCCCGACCTCGGCTACGCCGCACTCGATCTCAAGTCGTTCGCGATGGGACGGCTGCCGGAGACGCGCTACCGCAGCCTCGGGAAGAGCACGTACGACCCGCAGTGGTTCGACGCGAACACGCCGCACACGCACGTCGCGCTCGACGACGCGATCGAGCAAGGCACGATCCTCGTCAACGCGATCCGCGACCGCGACGGCCTGCCGCGCATCGAGGGCTACACGCTCCCGTGATGTCAGAAGTGCTTCGCGAACCAGTCGACCCAGCGGCGGTTCAGGTCTTCGACGTGCAGCGGGTCGCTCGGGAAATGGCCGTTGACGGGATAGACCAGCAGCTCCACCGGCGTCCCGGTCGCGCGCACCGCATGGTAGAACTCGTACGAGAGCGGCGTCGGAACGCGCTGGTCGCCGGCGTCGGTGACGATCAGCGTCGGGGTCTTCACCCGGTCGGCATAGCTGAGCGGCGATTCCTCGAGCGCGCGCTGCATCGCGGCGGGGTCGGCATACGGATCGCCGCGCAGGAGCGCGGGCGCGTACTCGTCGACGTCGCTCATCGACGTGACCCCGAGCAGCGAGTTGACCGCCGCGCCGGAGAGCGCCGCACGCCAGCGCGTATCGTGCGTGATCAACCACGACGTCATCATCCCGCCGGCCGACCAACCGGAGACGCCGATACGCGTGGTATCGACGATACCTTCGCGCTCGAGCACGCCGATCGCGTCGATGATGTCCCGCCCGGCGATCGACATCGGGTGCCCGAGCGAGGTCGCAATCGACTTCGCGCCGTGGTTGTCGCTGCCGCGGTAGTTCGGCTGGAGCACGAGCCATCCGTGGGCGGCCATCAAGCTCGGCAGGGCGCTGAACGTCGCCGGCGTCGCGCCGGTCGGACCGCCGTGGATCACCAACACCAGCGGGTACTTCTTGCCCTTGGTAAAGCCCGGCGGCTCGGTGACGACCGCGTCGAGCAGCGTTCCGTCGGGTGCCTGCCACGCGATCGTGCGCTTCGTGCCGATCCCGCGCGCAGCGAGCCACGCGTTCGTCGACGTCAGCCGCTCGGGCGCGGGCGCGCCGCTGCGCAGCACATAGATCTCGGACGGGTCGCGCGCGGTCGAACCGCTGAACGCGAGCGTTCCGTCGCGTGCGATGGACGGCGCACCGGCGCTCACGCCGCCGGTCGGAAGCGTGGCCGGCGATCCGCCGCGTCCGAGTTTGAAGAGCCGTGACAGGGTCCCGTCGACGGCGCTCGTGACGATCGAGCCATCGGGCATGAAGTCGGCGCTGCCGGGATTGCGATCGAACCGCGCGCTCAGGTCGACCGGATGCGTTCCGTCGGCGTTCGCCAGGATCACGTCGTTCTGCACCTTCGCCACCGCGTTCGGGCGCAGGTAGACCAGAGATCGGAAGAGCGTCGTGTAGGGAAAGAGTG
>CALEOJ010000356.1 GCA_937910425.1 uncultured candidate division WPS-2 bacterium | reverse complement strand
GGAGGGGCTGCCGACATTGGCCGAGCCCGTGTACTTCGTCGCCGTGTGCGGCGACGAACCGCCGGCGTTCGAGGTCGCCTCCGCGTACGTGGATCCCGACGACGACGTGCTCCGGCATTGGCGGCTCGAGCTGGGGGAGCTGCGGGCGATGGCTGCGCGCGTTCTCCCGGCTGCCGCGCCGCACGGCGCGCTCCCGCCGGGGACCCGCGGGGCGGAGGAGCTACAGTACGCAGTTCCCCCTCCCGGGGAAGAGCCGCGTATCGAAGCGGAACGCCGCGTCGCCGAGCTCGAAGACTCTGCGCGGCTGGCGGCGGTCGAGCGGAATATGCTGATCGCCGCGCACGCGGCATCGATCGAGGCCATGGGCTCGCAGCACGAGCGCCGCATGAACGAAATCGTCGCAGAATCCGAGGCTGCGCTGGCAGCCTTGCGCGCTGAGCATGCGACGACGCTCGAGGAGGGGCGGATCTGGCACGAAGGCGAGGTGCGACGGATCCATGCGGAGCGGGACGCGATGATCAGCGAGATCACGGCGAACCACGATGCGCAGCTACGCGCCATGCGCGAGCAGCACGAGGGGGATCTCGCCGCCGCTCGCGTTCAATATGCGGCGGAATTGCGCGCCGTTCGCGCGGCGAACGAGTCGGCGGTGGCCGTACGTGCCGACCGGGATCGCGAGGCTGCCGAATCCGAGCGGGCGCGGTTCCGCGCCGAAGCGGCCGCGCTGGCAGCCGAGCGCGACGCTGCGAGCGTCGAGCGGGACACGGTCCGAGCCCAACTCGAAACCAACCGCGTCGAACTCGCCGCAGTCCGGGGCCAACTCGAAACCAACCGCGTCGAACTCGCCGCAGTCCGGGCCCAACTCGACGGCGTCCGGCTCGAGGTTACGGCCATGCGGTCGGACGCGATCGCGCATGTCGCCGAGCTGGCCGAGCTTCGCGCGGCCGAGGATCGGCGCACGGCAACGCAGGTCGAGGCCGCGCGCCTGCATGAGACTGAGCTCTCGGCTGTGCGCGAGCGCTTGGCGGCAGCCGTCTCCGATGCTGCGCAGGAGCACGCTCGGACTGCTGTGCTGATCCAGGAATTGGCAGCAGAGCGCGCGGCACGAATCGTCGACGAGCGTGCCGCCGCGGAGGCGCTCCTCGCCGCGCGTCGTGAGCGCGACGACCTCGACCGCGGCCTTCGAGCCGAGCTCGACACCCGGCAAGCCGAGATCGACGCGCTGCGTGCCGCGCTGGACGACGCTGCGCTCGACAGCGCAATGCTCCGCGACGTGCTCTCGTCGAACTCCTGGA
The DNA here is from genome assembly GCA_937910425.1 of uncultured candidate division WPS-2 bacterium. GTDB lineage: Bacteria > Vulcanimicrobiota > Vulcanimicrobiia > Vulcanimicrobiales > Vulcanimicrobiaceae > Vulcanimicrobium. Next base: position 19,217 of record CALEOJ010000356.1, on the reverse strand, counting down.
GGCTGACGAGCCCGCTCCGGCAGGCGATGAAGCTGGTTCGGGGCTGATGCCGGTCCGCGTGCTGCGCGTCGTCGCGCGGCGGCAGGGCCTGTCGGGCCTCTCGGCGCAGACGTCGGCACGGTGAAGGGAATCATTCTGGCCGGAGGACTCGGGTCGCGTCTGCGGCCGCTCACCAAGGTCACGAACAAGCATCTGCTGCCGATCTACGACCGGCCGATGATCTACTATCCGCTGCAGACGCTCTGCGACGCCGGAATCACCGAGATCATGATCGTCACGGGCGGCAACAACGCGGGCGATTTCTTGAAGCTGCTCGGGAACGGCCGTGACTTCGGGCTTCCCCACATCGCGTACACGTATCAGGACGGCGAAGGCGGGATCGCGGATGCGCTCAAGCTCTGCGAGCATTTCGCGGCCGGTGATTCGGTGGTCGTCATGCTCGGCGACAACATCATCCAGAACAGCATCCTCCCGCACGTAGAACGCTTCCAGCGGCAGCGCTCGGGCTGCCGGCTCCTCCTGAAGGAAGTCCAGGATCCCGAGCGGTTCGGCGTGGCGGAGTTTTCGAGTGACCGCATCGTCGGGATCGAAGAGAAGCCGAAGGTTCCCAAGAGCACCTACGCGGTGACCGGCATCTACATGTACGACAACCGCGTCTTCGACTACGCGCGCGATCTGCAGCCCTCGGCACGCGGCGAGCTCGAGATCACCGACGTCAATAATGCATACATCGCGGCCGGTGACTGCTACTACGACGTGCTCGAGGGCTGGTGGACCGACGCCGGACAGTTCGAATCGCTCTACCGCGCCACGCAGCTCGTCGCCGAAGAGCGAATGAAGAAGGCGCTCGCGCCGACGTGACGACGCGCCGCGTCGCGATCGCGGGCGGCTCGGGACAGCTCGGCACCGCGCTGCGCGAAGCGTTCGCCGGACGCGAGGTGATCGCCCCGTCGCACGCCGAGCTACCGTTCGAGGACGGCGAGGCGCTCGCGGAGCTGCTCGATCGGGCGCGACCGGACGTGCTCGTCAATTGCGCCGCGTTCCATCACGTCGACCGGTGCGAGGCCGAGCCCGAGCGCGCGTTCCGCCTCAACGCGCTCGCCGTCGACGTCGCGGCACAGGCGTGCGCAGCGCGCGGCGTGACGTTCGTGACGGTCAGCACCGACTACGTGTTCGACGGGACGCTCGGACGGGCGTACCGGGAATCCGACGCCGTGAATCCGCTCACGGCGTACGGTGCTTCGAAAGCCGCCGGCGAGTCGCTGACGAGGCGTCACGGGGAGCGCCACGTCATCGTGCGGACGAGCGGCGTGTTCGGGACGACCGGGACGTCGAGCAAGGGGTACACGCTGCTGGAGAAGGTACTGCAGCAAGCCGAGCGCGGCGAGCCGACGCGGATGGTGGCCGACATGGTGTTCTCCCCCTCGTATGCGCCGCATGTCGCGCGCGCGATCCGCGATCTGGTCGACGCCCAGGCATGGGGGACGCACCACGTCACGGCCGCGGGCGCGTGCTCGTGGTACGAGTTCGTTCGAACGGCGTTCGCGAAAGCCGGGCTTGCGAACGCCGCGCTGGAACCGGTGAGGTACGCGGAGCTGCACAACCCGACGCGGCGCCCGATGTACTCGTCGCTCGAGAATACGACGTTCGCGCGCGCCGGGATCGCGCCGCTTCCCTCGTGGGAAAGCGCGCTCGACGCGTTCCTCGCGGTGCGGAGCGCGTGCTCGAACTGATCTCCGTCCACGTGCCGAAGTGCGCCGGCAGCTCGTTTCTGGCCGCTCTGCAAGGGGCCTACGGCGTCGAAGGCGTCCAGCTCGACTACGGCGATCACCTGGCCGACCCGGCCTCGCCGATCAACATCGACCCGGACGGATTCTTCGAGCGTGCGCGTTCGAGCGGATATCCGGAGCTCGCCGGGCGGTATGCGGTTCACGGGCATTTCCACATCGACAAGTACCGCGCCGTGACCGAGCGTTGCCGGCGCGTAACGATCCTGCGGGATCCTGTCGACCGAACCGTGTCCAACTATTACTTTTGGCAGCACTTGAACCGCACCGGGCATACGTTGCAGGATTACGTCCTCGACCGGCGGCTCAGCCTGGTCGAATTCGCCCGTCTGCCGATCATGCGGTATTTCTACGAGCGCGTCATGTTCCGCGGCGTCGAACGTGAGCTCTTCGACTATGTCGGCAGCGTCGAGACGCTCGACCGCGACCTCCTCGCCCTCTCGGAATTGCTCGGGCGACCGCTCGGCATGGTCCACGCCAACGCCGGACCCGAGCCGGAATCCGCCGCCGCGCAGGATGGCGAGATCCGCGCCGAGCTGACGGAGCTGCTCCGCGACGACATCGCGTTCTATCGCCGCTGGTGCGATCTCTGACCCCTCTCCCGGCGGCGCGCGGCGCCGGTGGGCAGGAGTTGCTCCGCCCCGGCGCGATCAAGGCTAGCCGGTGAGGGACGCGATCTTCGTGGTCGGCACGGGCCGTACCGGGAGCTCCGCGCTGACGCGCGTGCTCGGGCTCTGCGGGGGCGCGCTGCCGCTGCGCACCCTGCCCGCGAACTTCGCAAATCCGACCGGCTACTGGGAACCCGAGCTCTCCGTTGCGCTGAACGACCGCTTCTTGGAGGCTCACGGGTCATCATGGTACGACGAGACCCTGCGTCTGCAGCTCGGCGTGGTGGAACAGCGCGAAGCGAACGCGCTGGTGCGCGACGCGTCGTTCTTGCTCGCCGTCGCGTTTGAATCGAACGGTCCGCTCGTCGTCAAGGATCCGCGCATCTCGGCGCTGCTGCCGTACTGGACCCAGGCCGCGCATCGCGCAGGGCTGCGCACGACGATCGTGCACAATTTTCGCAATCCCGCCGACGTCGCCGCGTCGCTCGCGAGCCGCGAAGGTCTTTCAACCGAGCATTCCGACGCGCTGTGGCTGAAGTACAACCTGCTTGCGGAACGGGAGACCCGCGCTTTTGCTCGCGTGTTCGTCTCGTACGAGGAATTGCTGGACGATTGGGAAGGCCTCGTCGAGCGCTGCGCCCGAGAGCTCGGCGTCGCGGTCTCCGCCGGGGAAGGCCGGCGGGATGCCGTCGAGGCGTTCTTATCCGCCGGGCATCGCCACCACGGGGCGGAGCGCGCCGACGTCGACGACGGCGGCGGCTTGGTTCCCCGAACGTACGCGACGTTACGCGAAGCGCAGCGCGGAAACGTCGATGCCGCGGCGTTCGACGAGCTCTTCGCAGCGTTCGCAAGCGTGCACGCCGGGGGCGCGTAGCGATGCACGTTCTCGTCACCGGCGGGGGCGGTTACATCGGCTTGGAGCTATGCCGGCAGCTCCTCGAGCGCGGCGACTCCGTGCGCGTCGTGGACCGGTTCTTTTTCGGCGAAGCGCCCCTCCGAACGTTGGCGAAGCAGAGCGCAGGACGGCTCACGTACGTCGCCGGCGACGTGCGCGCATTCGACGACGCGTGGCTCGACGGGATCGACGCCGTTTCGCATCTGGCCGGACTCTCGAACGACCCGACCGCCGAGTACAATCCGGACGCGAACTGGCAGATGAACGCGATCGCCACCGAGCGCCTCGCCGAAGCTGCGAAACGCCGCGCCGTCGCGCGGTTCGTGTTCGGCTCCTCGGCGTCGCTGTACGACGGGATCGGTCCGGGGATGTTCGACGAACGCACGGACGTCCGCCCGCGCGGCGCATACTCGATCTCCAAGAAGTACGGTGAGGACGCGCTGCGCCGCCTGACCGACGCGGCGTTCGCGCCGACGATCCTTCGCCAAGGGACGGTCTACGGCTGGTCTCCGCGCATGCGGTTCGATCTGGTGGTGAACACCTTCCTCAAGGACGCGATCACCGTCGGAAAGTTGTATCTGCACGGGGGCGGCTGGCAGTGGCGCCCGCTGGTCGACGTGGGCGACGTCGCGCGGGCGCACATCGTGTGCCTGGACGCGCCGCTGGACGCCGTGCGAGGAGAGATCTTCAACGTGATGCAGGAGAACTACCAGGTGCGCCAACTCGCCATGCTGGTCGCCGGCTCCCTCTCGCTGAAGGGCCGTCACGTCACGCTCGAGGAGGCGCCGTTGCCGAAGCTCGTGCGTGATTACCGGATGTCGAATCAGAAGCTGACCGAACGCCTCGGCTTCACGCCCGCGGTGACCGTGCTCGAGTCGATCGACCTGATGCTGCAACGGTTACCGCTCGACGACGTGGGCTGGCTGGCGAACCCGCGCTGGTACAATATCGCTTGGATGAGCCTGCTCGAAGAAGTGCACTCCGCGCAGCGACCGTTCGCGTCGATCTACTGACCTCGCGCGTTTCGTAGGCTTCCCGGCCGCCGCCGGTGAAAGGTTTTCCATGCAGTTCCGTTCTGCGACGCTCGTCTCTGCGACGCTCGTCGTAGCCGCGGCGATCGGTCTTTTCCTGGCCGGATGCGGCGGCTCGCACATGTCGGCGATCCCGCCGGCCATACAACCGGGGACGCTGAAGCCGCAGCTGAACGGCGTCGCCGGTTCGCTCGGTCAGCCGACGCTGTACGTGTCGGGACAGGGTGCCGTCTTCGCCTACGATCTGGGCGCCCGCGGCGACACGCCGCCGGTAACCCGCTCGACGGGCTACTATTACCAGGCCGGCGGGCCGAATGGAGTCACCGCGTCGATCGGCGGGATCGCGACGAACGAGTTCGGCGATCTCGTCATCGCTCAGAATTTCGCCAATCCGCAGGGCGACGGCAACTCGTGTCAACTGGTGTACGTCCCCGCTCGCACCGGTCTGGGCGCCGCCGACACGTTTGCGAGCCCGTGCGGGAACTACGGCTTCAACGGTACGACGGGCGTCGCGATCGGCGTCACGTTCGCGCTCGACAGCGGCTTGGGGTGCAAGAACGCCGCCGGGGGGCCTCCGCTCCCCACGTGCGCGTTCGCCGGCGCCGCTCCGCCGAGCCCGATCGCGAACAAGCCTCGGTTTCTCCCCGGCGAGATCGACGTGCTGATGCACTACCTACCGTCGGGGAATCCGTCGATAACCGCCTGTGACGGCACCACGACGGCTCAGTTCGAAGTCGACCGCTACGTCACGCCGTTCCCCGGCCTCTACGTACCGGTCGACTGCGCGTTCCTCTTTGCGGGGACCTATGCCGCAATCGGGGGCAGCACGAACGCCGCGTTCTTCGTCGATTCTACGGACAGCGGCCAGGCGTACGTCGACCGGTACGACGGGACCGACTCGCCGACGAACTCGGGATCGCTCCCCGGTCTCCCCGGGCCGCTCGCCGTCTCGGCCAACGGGGCGACGGGCGTCGGCTATCGGGTCGTGGCCATGGTCGCCAGCGGCATCACGACGGTCTACACGTTCACGGTCGGTCCCAACCACACGCTGAGCTTCAACCACGCGCTCGGCACGTTCACGAATCCCGTCGGCGCACTCGCCGTCGATAACGACGGCAACGTCTTCGTCGGCGTGAACCAGCCGAGCGGCGTCACCAAGATCAAGGTCTACGGACCGTCGAAGACGCAGGCGACGGACCCGGACTACATCCTGAACAACCCCGTGCGGCGGCCGAACCCGGCCGCGTCACCGGCCGCTCGGATCACCGGCATCGCGATCGCGCAATGAGGCCGCCCGCCGTGTTTTTGACCGAAACCATACGGTAGCGGTCCAAATTGGGCCTACCCGTTGTAGGTCTTTAGGGACAGAAGCCGAACCCCCTGGCCAAGTTTTGCGCAATCTCTGTAGGGGCTCTTTCATGTATTTTCGTCCCGGTCGCGTCCTTGCGGTCGCGGTACTGTGCGCGGTGGTCGCAGGATGCGGCGGGTCGCACACCTCCTCTTCAATCACTCCCGCCGGCGGCACGCTCAAGCCGCAGCTGAACGGCGGCACCGGCAGCCTTGCACAGCCGACGCTCTACGTGTCGGGCCGAGGCGCGGTGTTTGCCTACGACCTCACGGCGAGCGGTGACACCGCGCCGGTCAGCAAGACCACCGGCTACTATTACCAGGCCGGCGGCGTCAACGCATCGATCGCGGGTATCGCGACGAACGCGCCCGGCGACCTCGTCGTGCTTCAGAACTACGGCGCGACGACGTCCACATCGTGCCAGCTGGTGTACATTCCCGCCCGGACTGGCACTAGCCCGGCAAGCGCGTCGTTTCTGAATTGCAACAACGATAACGGCGACATCCAGGGGACGGGCGTCGGCGTGACCTTCACCGGCCAGCAGTCGCTCGGCAACGCCGATGACATCGACGTGCTGATGAGCTACAACGCGTTGAACACCGTCCCCGGCTGCGACACGACCACGAGCGCCCAGTACGAGGTCGACCGCTACACCGTGGCTGCCGGCCCGTCCCTCAGCACCTTCGGGTGTGAGACGCTTACCGGTCAGCGCGACTACATCGCCGGGAGCACGAACGGCGCGTACTTCGTCGACCAGACGTCCGGCGGGTTCATCGAGCGCTACGACGTGAACGGGACCCTGACGAACTCCGATGCGCCGGGATCGCTGCCCGCGCCCGGACCGCTCTCCGTCGCGGCGAACTTGACCGCGAGCCAAGGGTACCGCGTGCTCGCGAGCAACAGCGGCGGCGTCACGACGATCTACTCGTTCAAGAACAACGGCGCCGCGTTCACGTTCACCCACGCTCTGGGCACCTTCACCAATACGGTCGCCGCGCTCGCCGTCGACAACAACGGCACGATCTACGTCGGCGTCAACCAGCCGAACGGCGTCACCAAAGTGAAGGTCTACGGACCCTCGAAGACCCAGGCGACCGACCCGGACTACATCCTGAACAACCCCGTGCGCCGGCCGAACCCGTCGGCCTCGCCGGCCGCCGTCATAACCGGTATCGCGATCGCCCAGTAGCGCGCGGCTTCGCGTCGCATTCCTTCCCGGCGGGGGCGCGAGCCCCCGCCGCGGTTGGCCTGGCTGCTAGGACCGTCGGCCTCGGCGACGAAAGGCCGGTGTGATCCCGTTCGCACTATCGAACTTTCAGAGGGCTTTACCAGCATGTATCTTCGTCCGGGCCGCATCATCTCGATTGCGGCAGTATGCGTTGCTCTGGGGGCGGGCGTCCTGGCCGGCTGCGGCGGGTCGCACACCTCGTCGGCCGTCCCGTCGTCAGGCGGCGGCGTTCTCAAACCGCAGCTCAACGGCGGGACCGGAAGCCTCGGTACCGCCTCGACCCTCTACGTCTCGGGTCAGGGCGCCGTCTACGCCTACGACCTGACCAGCCTGACCAGTCCGCCGCCGTCCCCCGGCGCGGCGGTCAGCCCGCTGCCGTTGGGCCATACCGGAGGCTACTACTATCAAGCCGGCGGGCCGGGCGGCGTCAACGCCTCGATCGCCGGGATCGCGACGAACTCCGCCGGCGATCTGGTCCTCGTCCAGAACTTTACCAACCCGCAGGGCGATGGCAATGCGTGCCAGCTCGTCTATCTCACCGCGCGGTTGGTCAGCGATCCTCGCGCTCCCGACGCGACGTCCGTGCCGTGCGACAACGGCACGTTCAACAACGGCCCGCCCGCGCACACGCCGGGTACCGCCGTGGGAGTCACGTTCACGGGTCCGGAACCCGGGCCGTCGGCGACTCCGAATCCGCCGTATGTCTTCTCGGACGACATCGACGTGCTGATGCACTACCAGCCGACGGGCAACACCAACCTCCACGGCTGCGACACCACGTCCAGCGAGCAGTACGAAGTGGACCGGTATCAGGCCACCGCCGGCTCGATCACGACCCAGGGTGCCCCATCGTGCATCGTCCTTCCGAGCCCTGGCCCGAGCCCTGGCCCGAGCGCGGGCCCGTATAACTACATCGCGGGCAGCACCGGCGGCAACGTGTTCCTCGACTCGACCAGCGTCACGGTCGTCGACCGCGTCAACCCGTTCGGGACCGTAACCGCGTCCGGAACGATTCCGGCGCCGGGCCCGCTCGCCGTGGCGGCGAACTCGACCACCAGCGTCGGGTACCGCGTGGTCGCCAGCAACAGCGGCGGCGTCACCACGATCTACACGTTCAAAGTGGTCGGAGCGGCGCTCTCGTTCACCAATGCGCTGGGCACCTTCACCAACCCAATCGGTGCGCTCGCCGTCGACAACAACGGCACGGTCTACGTCGGCGTCAACCAGCCGGGCGGCGTCACGAAGATCAAGGTGTATGGGCCTTCGAAGACCCAGGCGACGAGTCCGGACTACATCTTGCTCAACCCCGTGCGCAGGCCGAACCCGTCTGCCTCGCCGGCCGCGATCATCACCGGTATCGCGATCGCCCAGTAGGCACTTTCACCGACACGCGCTTCGGAGAGCTGCCGGCCGCGCAGGCGGTCGGCAGTTTTCCTCGTGTGCGTGCCTCTTGGCTGAAGCAAGCATCGTGAACGATCGCTCGCCGTTGATGATCCTCGGCGCCGGGCGCGGCGGAACATCGCTCTTATGGTCGCCTTCGAAGACCTCGTCACGGACCCCGAGCCCTGTCTGCGCAAGCTCTGCCTCGACCTCGACATCCCGTTCGAAGAGCGTATGCTCGCGCAGACGGCGAGCGCGGTCATGCCGGTTCACTACCGCCAGGCCGGATTTCGCCCGGAAAAGGCGGCCGTCCCCGACCTTCCCGCCCGGATCGTCGACTACATGGCGGAGGACCTGACCTACTGTGGATACGCGTAGGTCCCAAGCCCCGTTGACCCGAATCGAGGCGGACGTCCATCCATCCACCCATCCGCGTTGTCTTTCGAGGCGTTTTCGCATGTACGTTCGTCCGGGTCGCGTTATCGCAGTCGCGTCAGTATGCTTTCTCATGGGCGTGGGGATATTGGCCGGGTGCGGCGGCTCCCACGGGTCGTCCGCCGTTCCGGCGACGGACACCGGTGTCCTCAAGCCTCAGCTCAACGGCGGGAACGGCCACTTGGGGGCGCTCTCGACGCTCTACGTCGCGGGCCAAGGCGCGGTCTACGCATACGACCTGACCAGCCTCACCAGTCCGCCGCCGTCCCCGGGAGCGATGGTCAGCCCGGCCCCGATCAGCAAGTCGTCCGGATACTACTATCAGGCCGGTGGGCCGAACGGCGTCAACGCATCGATCGCCGGGATCGCGACGAGCTCCTACGGGAATCTGGTCGTCGTCCAGAATTTCCTCAATCCGCAGGGCGACGGAAACTCGTGCGAGCTCGTCTACATCCCGGCCCGCACGAGCACCGACGCGCCGAACGCGACGGCGAGAACGTGCAACAATACCGTCGGCGGAAACACGACCGGCACCGCGCTCGCGGTGACGTATACCGGACCCTCGACGGGTGCCTCGCCGATCCCGAGCCCCTCGCCGTTCCCCGATGACGTCGACGTGCTGATGCACTATCAGCCGAGCGGGAATCCCAACGTGAAGGGCTGCGACGGCACGACGAACGAGCAGTACGAAGTCGACCGGTACCAGGCCGGATACTCGACGCCGGGTCCCGTGACGCCGCGGGGCTGCATCCGGCTGCCGAGCCCGACCCCGATGCCGAGCGCCAGCCCGAGTCCCGGCGTCTTCGCACGGAACTACATCGCGGGCAGCACGAACGGCGCGTTTTTCGTCGACTCGACCGCGACGGGGCTGATCGAACGATACGCCGGCGCCACGCAGACCGCCACCGGGACCGTGTTCGGCCCCGGGCCGATGGCCGTCTCGGTCAATAGCGCGACCAACACCGGATACCGCGTCGTCGCGAGCAACACGTTGGGCGTCACCACGGTGTACTCGTACAAGGTGGTCGGCGCGACGATCACGTTCACGCATGCGATCGGAACGTTCCCCAATCCGGTCGGTGCGCTCGCCGTCGACAACAACGGGAAGGTCTACGTCGGCGTGAACCAGCCGGGCGGCGTCACGAAGATCAAGGTGTATGGGCCTTCGAAGACCGAGGCGACGGATCCCGACTACATCTTGCTCAACCCCGTGCGCAGGCCGAACCCGTCTGCCTCGCCGGCCGCGATCATCACCGGAATCGCGATCGCCCAGTAGGCACTTTCACCGACACGCGCCTCGGAGAGCTCTTGGCTGAAGCAAGCATCGTGAACGATCGCTCGCCGTTGATACGCGTAGGTCCCGTGCCCCGGCGACACTCGTCGTCCGGGGCAGCTTTTTCGGCTAGGGGGGTAGGGCTTTCAGGCTTCGGTCCGAAACCGCCGACAAGGTTTAGACGCCGCGGAAGAGAGGGTTGCTTCTATGTTCCTTCGCCCGAGTCGCGTTCTCATGGTGGCGGCAATGTGCTTCGCCGCAGCCGGCTGCGGCGGCGGCTCGCACACATCTTCTCTTCCGCCGAGCGGCGGTACGCTCAGGCCCCAGCTCAACGGGGGCGCCGGCGTCGCGTTGGCGACGCTCTACGTCTCCGGCCAAGGGGCGGTCTACGCGTATGAGCTCGGTGCCAGCGGGGATACGGCGCCCGTAACCCACACCACGGGCTACTACTACCAGAGCGGAGGCCCCGCAGGCGTTACCGCGTCGATCGCCGGTGTCGCGACGAACTCGGTCGGCGATCTCGTCATCGTTCAAAACTATGTGAACCCGCAAGGCGACGGCAACTCGTGCCAGCTCGTGTACATCCCGGCGCGCACGGGCACGAACGCCGCCGACGCCACGACGGCTACCTGCAACAACCACACCGGTACCAACACGCCGGGGACGGCGCAGGCGGTCACGTACACGGGGATCTTCGAGCAGTTCAGTTCAGGCGGCGGGCTCAGCGTTCCAAAGGTGGTCGCCCAGATCGCTGTTCCGTCGCCGCAGCCGTCCGGGGGCGGCACCGACGAAATCGACGTGTTGATGCACTATCAACCGACCGGGGACCTCAGCTTGAAGGCGTGCGACGGTTCGAACACCGATCAATACGAAGTGGACCGGTACCAGGCGTCGTCCGGCACCACCAACACGCAATTTGCAGTGGGCCGGTTTCAGCCGTCCGCCGACGGCACGGTCGCGGGGACGATCACCCCGGTGTCCTGCAACAGTCTCGCCAAGCGCACGACGGCGACGTATCGCTACATCGGCGGCAGCACGAACGGCGCATACTTCGTTGACTACGACAACGGTGGACCGGGCGCGATCGAGCGTTACGATGCAAGCGGGGCGCAGACGAACAGCGCGGGGATTCCGGGCCAGGCGGGTCCGGTCGCCGTGTCGGTAAACCTCGGGTTGGGCATCGGGTACCGCGCGGCGGCGAGCACCACCGGCGGCATTACCACGATCTACCGGTTCAAGGTCGGCCCTGGTTCATCGCTCACGTTCACGAATGCGCTGGGTACCTTCACGAATACGGTCGGTGCGCTGGCCGTCGACAACAACGGCACCCTCTACGTCGGGGTGAATCAGGCGAACGGTGTTACGAAGATCAAGGTGTACGGGCCGACGAAAACCCAGGCGACCGATCCCGATTACGTCTTGAACAACTCCGTGCGCCGGCCGAACCCGGCGGCCTCGCCGACGGCACGCATCACCGGGATCGCGCTCGCTCAGCCCTAAGCCCTAGTCCCTCCGGAGCAGTTCTCGAAGCGTCGCGGCGTAGGGGAGGGACTCGGCCTTGTCGATGACGTCCGCCGAGATGCGCTCTCGCCAGCGGAGGTCGGGCCGCGTCGGCGCGCCGCGCAGCGCCTCATAGTATGCGTCATCGCCGGTGATGTACTTCACGACTTTGCGTCCGCGGAGGTAGAGCGAAGCGGCGCCGTTTCCGCCGAGGCCGTGGTGGACGTAGTTCCAATACTGCAGCGTGTCGGGGTCGTACGTGCCACCGAGAAATTCGCAGAGCGGGGGAAAGGCGTCGCCGGGCCGTTCGGTGAGCTCCTCGTACGACACCACCCGGTGCGGGATGGCGTTCGACGTCACGAACGCTTCGATGCGCTCATTGGTCTCCTGCCATTCGGCCAGGATCGTCTCGAACGGGGTCTCCGGACGGCGGCGGAGCTCCGATTCGAGATAGCCGGCGGGATGACGGACCAGGTGGATCACGCGGACGTCGAGGTCATCCCGGCCCAAGAACCGCGCGCACCACGCCTCTTGCTTGGACGCGTCGACGATCGTCCTTCCGGGGAATCGCCGCGCCGCGAATCCGAAGGCGTCGTCGACGGGGACCGCTCCGACGCCAGCGAAAACGTCGCATTCCGGAAGACCGTCGGCTTCGCAGAGCCGGCATGCGACGTGACCCGGCATCAGCCAGATCCGCGCGTACTCGCCGAGATTCACCGCCCACGGGTGACTGCCCAGCACGATGTTCAACCACGTCGAACCGGCTCGGCGGGTGCTGAGAATGAAAGCGACGGTGGTGCGTTCCGGCGAGCGTTCCGGTGCGAGGGAATCCATGTGCGTGCGCTGATTTCCCCCGGCCGCGCGGAGACTCATGCAGGTAGCGACCGAGCCCTCGACAAACGGTGCGGTCCTCGATGCAGGCGCCGGACACAGGAGAGCGATACGCTCCCGAACTTCCCGGGGAGTTGAGCGGCGAGCGGCTGCACTGGTATGCGCTCGCGTCGGAGATGGCGCGCGGCATCGATGTCCTCGACATCGCGTCGGGTGACGGGCTCGGTGCGGCGTATCTGGCCGCGGTCGCACGCAGCGTCGTCGGGGTCGACAACGACCTGCGTACCGTGCGCGGCGCCGCGGCGCGGCATGCGGCGCTGAACTTGTCGTTCTTGGCCGGAAACGCCATCCGGATTCCGCTCGACGACCAGAGCGTCGATCTGGTCGTTTCGTTCGAGCGGCTGGAAGGCATTGCGGAGGAAGAGCAGTTCATCGGCGAGATCGTGCGCGTGCTGCGACGTGAGGGCCGGCTCGTGATCGCGTCGCGGAACAAGGCCGCGTGCGCCGAGCGGGAGACGTCCCCTCGCCCGTTGCGCCTTCGAGAACTCTACTTCGACGAGTTCCGCGACCTGCTGCTCGACTCGTTCGCGCACTGCCGAATCTACGAGCAGCGGCCGGTGGCGGCCTGGGCGATCCACCCGCTCGGTGGATACGCGGGCAAGGCGCGCGTGATCGGCGCCGCTGCGGAGCATCGAGAGCCGGCTCTGCCGCCGCCGGCGAGACCCGCGTACTTCATCGCGGCGTGCGCTCGGGTACACCCGACGGGCGAGTCGGAGTCGCTCGAGTCGATCTTCGTCGATCGACGTGATGGGCGGCTCGAACGCGAGGGCCCGCCGCGCGTGGTGCCCGTCGAGCCGCACGTCGCCGCGGACGAACCGTCGGCGCCTCCGGAACCGCCCGCTCCGCCGACGCCCGTCGCGGAACAGGTGGAAGAAACCACACCGATCGTCTCCGAGCCGGCGGCCGTACAGGTCGCGCCGGCGGAGTCGCCCGGCGCCAGCGCTGGGCTCGAGCGGCTCGGACGCGTCGCCATGCTGCTGGCGCGGGAGCGAAACGACCTCGCCGCCATGCTGCGCTCGCGGAGCGCCGTCGCGGACAGCGAGATCGCCGCCGCGCTCGGTGAGACGCACGGCGAGCTCGCGCGCACGTTCGAAGAGATCACGTCGACCCGAACCAGGTCCGGTCAGGCGATCGTCTCGAGGAACGACGCGTCGGCGCGGCCGGAGTCGACGTAGTCGTACAAGATCTGATCGAGCACGGACATACGGAGCCGGTGCCCGCTCGAATAGCGAAGCACGGCGTAGACCCGCGAAACCCACTCCATCATCATCGGATCGACCGCGCTTTCGTCGATCGCGGAAGTGCGATGATGATGCAGAGCCGGGGAAAGGAAGTCGCTGACGGTACGCCTGGTCGCGTCCTCGACACCCACCTCGATCCCCATCTCCGCGGCGCACCGCGCGACGACCGGTTCCCAGTCGTGCATGACGTCTTCGTACGACACGAACAGGCGCCGGAAACCGCGCGTCTCGCGTTCGCCGATCAGGTTGTACTTCAGCCAGAGCGCGAACGAGTGCTCGATCGACAAGCCGTCGCGTGTGGAGAGCGACGCGGCGACGTCGGCCGGGTTGCGGAAGATGTGCACGAACACGGGGCGGAGTTGCAGCTCGGTCGCCGCGGCGGTCCAGTAGGGGAGCAGGGCGGTGATCCGCGGCTCCTTCAAGATGATCGGACCGTCGGAGTGAAATCCTTGGTCGAGGATCTCGATGATCTGTGCGATGAAGTGTTCCCCCGGCGGCCCGGCGACCGGCTGCATCTGCAGCGTCAGCCGCGCGTCGTGCCACGACGACTCGTGAGCCTGCAGGAACTCGTCGTTGATCTCCACCGCGTGGAGCGGCTCCCAATACCCGGTCGGATTCGCGAAGTTCGGCGGCAAGAGCTCGAGCGGAACCGCACCCCCGCAGAGCGAGAACACCCGCGCGAGCGCCGACGTCCCGCTGCGGCTCATCCCGATCAGAAAGACGATGTCCCGCGGCGTGCTCGGGGCGATCGTGCCCGTCCGCCGATCGTGCGCGCGCGGCGGCGGAGGTACGGCCAGCGCCGCGCGCGACGACAGCCGGCCGATGACGGATCGTGTGATCGCGGCGACGTGGGGATCGTGCCATGCGAGCGCGCGAGCCCAGTCGGCGGTGCCCGCGTTGAAAACCACGCCGCGTCCGCGCCGAAACGTCACCATCGCCGCGTTGCTGCCCGGCCACAGCCTGCCAGTGCCTTCGACGACGTCCCACCCGGTCGGCTCGGCGCGCCCGAGAACGATGAGTCCCGGCGGGGCGCGAGCGGGGTCGACGCCGTCGAACTCGTAACCGACCAGCGACGCGTCGGCACCGACGACTGCGCCGTCGCGCAGATCCGCGTCGCGTAACAGCGCGTGGTCGGACCGTTCGATCCGATAGCCCGTCGGCGGACGGGTCCCCACCCATTGCCCGCCGCCGCGCCGCCAGGAAAGCCCGGTCAGCGAATCCTCCGGATCGTCGTCCCATTGCCCGTCCCGCGTGATCGACGCGGTCGCTTCGTCGTACCGCACGCGGCCCCAGCACGTGTTTCCGCTGAAGAACGCGACGTTGCCGCCGCCCTCGAGCCACGCCTCGACGCGCGCGCGCTTCTCGCGCGTCCAGTACTCGTCGTGGCCGAACATGCAGAGCACGGCATAACGGCCGAGGTCGACGTCGCCGCGGTGCAGATCGAGATCGGTGCAGACGTCGACGGCGATACCCTCGTCCGCAAACCACTGTAGTGCGTGCAGATCCCAGTGCGCGAACGTCTGCCGCGGCGACGCGCGGTCGTAGTCGTCGACGGTCGCCTCGTCCCAGGGGTGGCCGCCGGTACCGCCGCCCGGGCGTCGCAGCGTGACGGTGCGAGGACCGGTGTACAGACATGCGCCTGCGTCGACGCCGAGCGTCGCGTCGACGTGCGCGACGTTGTAGGCGTGGTAGGTGAACAGGGGCAGGTTGAGGAGCACGCGCGCCGGCGAGGGGCCGCGAACGACGAAGAGCGCGGTCCCCCAGCGGGCGTCCGGCGTGTCCTCGCGCGGTCCGCCGCGGCCGCCGGCGCCGCCCTCCGCGCAAAAGCGCGCGACGTACGCACCCGGTGCGAGCGCCGACGGAAGCGCCACTTCGATCGACGGCCACTCCCACGGGCGATCCGGCGCGCCCGCAGGCGCGTTCTCCCCCGCGAAGGACCCGGCGTCGTGCGCGATCGTCCGACCGTCGCTCCACCGTTCGAGTCGCAGTGAGAAGGACGGTGCGTCGGTCGCGACGTGCAATACGAGCCGTCCGCCCGCGTCGACCGTCGGCTCCTTCGGAAACCCCCGCAGCACGAGGCGAGCCGTTCCACAGATATCGTCGCCTGCCTGCGAGCCGTCGATGCGGCGTTCTAGTGCGGCGCCTCGGTTGTGGAGAAGAAGCACCGCTCGGCCGCCGCGTTCTCGCAGCGTCCGAACAGCAGCGGCTTCCGCAGTTGGAGCGAGAGCGGAGCGCGTCCCGCGATCGACTCGAATTCGTACGACATCGCTTGCCAGATCGTCGGCCCGTCCGGCGTTTCGCTGCGCGCGACGCCGCCGGCGCGCGTGGTGATCCCGTCATGGACCTGGTGGAACGTACCTTCGCCGATCAGCACGACGGGAACGACGTTCTCGTCGCTCAGCATGCGTTCGTAGAACTCGAAGTTGGCGAGGCCGCCGGCGCGGTAGCGGAAGCGCTCGTCAAAACCGCCGAGCCGCTGGAACGTCTCGCGGCGGACCATGAATGCCGTCGTCTCCGGAAAATCAGAGAGGACGCCGTTGCTATAGGACTCGCCGCGCGCGCAGATCTCGAACAGACGATAACCGTCCTGGGGCCAGCCGATCTGCTCGAGCATGCGGTCCTCAACGTCGGCGCAGTATCCGTTCAGCTGAGACTTCTGCTGCGTTTCCAAGCCGAGGTGGAAGCCCATCGTCGCGGCGAACACGTCGTTCGCCGTGCGCATCGCGGCCAACCAGCGCGCGAGGAGGCCCGGACTCGCGATGCGCGCGCCGTCGATCAGCACGGCGACGAACGTACCGCGCGCCGCCGCGACGCCCGCGTTGAGCGCTTCGCACGGCGAAGGGTTGCCGGGCGGGAACCGTATGACGTCCACGTCGGCCGCGACGCCCTCGAACCAGCTCGCATGGACCGGTTCGGTAGACCCGTTGTCGACGACGATGATTTCGATGCGCGCAGGGTCCACGTCGATCTGATACGGGGGCGAGAGCGAGCGTACCGTCCGCGGAATCTCGCGGCGCATCTCGTACGCCGAAACGACGACCGAGATGTCTTTGTCGGACGCGGTCACGCCGGCAGCTCCTCGGATTCCTCGAACATCGCTTCGATGACCGCCCACCCGCGCGCGCTGAGCTCCCGGACGCGCCGAGCTGCCTCCGGACTCGCGCGCAGCGGTTCGGCGCGCTCGCCGATCAGCGCATCGAGCTCGAGCACGAGCGCAGCCGCCCGGCTTTGCTCCTCCGCCGGAAGATCGTAGCGGTTGACGATGCGCATCAGGTCCACTCCCGGCGCGCGCAGGGAGGGATGGGCGAGTTCCTCCGAGGCCTCGGGCGGCGACGCACCGAGCGCACGAAAGATGCGCCGGACGATATTCGGGCCATAGCGAAAGACGCGCACGTTTCCAACGCCGATCAGTTCCTCGGCTTCGGAGACGAACCCCAGGTAGTCCAGGCGCTTCACGAACCAGTCGATCTCGAGCATCTCATCCAAGCCCGCATCGAGCCCGTAGGCGGGAGAATAGAGCTTTGGGTTGCGCAGCAGCTGCGCGTGCTGCGAGACGGCGAAGTCGAGCGGCTCGCGAAAGCACGTCCAGATTTCCACCGCGAACGTCGACGTCAACTGGCGCAGCATGGCCTTCGACGGCGGCGGATAGTCCCACCAATGGTTGAACAATCCCTCGGTCGACAAGACCACGGTCCGCGTATGACTCGGTGCGGAGCGCACGATCTGCTCGACCCTGCGGGCCAGCTCGCGACCGTCGGCCGCTCGCAAGATGTCGACGAGGTATTGATGTTTCTTCTTGACGGGATCGACATCTTCGGGCGGGTACCAGATCCCCTGCTCCGCCAGCGCGTCGCGCTCCCGGAAAAGCGTCTGCTGCAGCGCCGTCGTCCCGGTCTTCGGCGTTCCCGCGTGCAGCACGAGCTTGAGCCGCTGCGGGAAGGCTTGGGCCCAGCCCGCGCTCGCGGCGGCGAAGGCTTCGTCGTCGACCAGCGCCGACAGGCATGCCGCGCGGGCCTCCTCACGCTTCTGGCGCACCATCGAGAGATGCATCGCGGCATCCATGGCCGGGTGGTTTCGCTTCCCGGATCGCGCGCGACCTGTCGCAAAAAATCCCGCGCGCCCGTATCGACGGTGCGCGCGGGATCTTGGCGGTTCCGTGCTTACTGCGGAACGATCGTGCCGGTGTGGCCGCCGTTCGGGGTGTTGCCGTCAACAAAGACGTTCGACCAGGTCAGGATCTGGCCGGATGCGTCCGCCAACAGCCCGGTTCCGTTGTTGAACACAACGCTGCTGTTCGACATGCGAATGATGGCGCTGGACGTCGCGTGGACGCCGAACACCTGGTTGTTGGACACCGTCGATAGGTCGATGTTGACCTGCGCGGTGGCATTGGTGTCGGCGAGGACCCCGCCCCCGACGTTGTTCGAGACCATCGAGTTGTGGATGTTCACGCTGCTGTTGGCGTGTGCCGTCACGCCGACGCCGGAACGCGAGATCGTCGACTTCTCGATGTTGATATGGTTGACGCCCGACGTCGTGCCGCTGACGACGCCGCCGCCGGCGCAGTTCTCGAAGTTCGTGCTGTACATCAGCAAGTTCATGGACAACGTCGGCTGAAAGTTGACGCATTGCTGCGTGGTGTTTTCGATGTCGACGTTTTCGAGGCTCACGTTCTTGCCCTGCAGCACGTTGATGCCGATCGTCCCCGTGTGAGTGCCGTTGATGTCGAGGTTGCGGAAAACATCGTAGTTGCACGTCGGGCTGCTGTTGTTGACGGTGATCCCTACGGTTCCCGAGGAGAGGATCGACGCGACCTGACCGGCCTCGCCGCCGCCGCCGTCGATCTTGATGCCTTTGGTGACCGTCACGGAGCCGAAGCCGCCCGGATCGAGCGCGTCGATCTCGCCGCAGTCGGCGGTCTTGGAAATCGCACCCGGGAACGTTTTGCACGGGGCCGTGCGGCTGCACGGGTTCGCGTCGTCGCCGACGCCGGAGACCCAGGTGCGCGTAGCCTGAGCCTGCGCCTGTGAGGTCATGGCGCAGAAACAGAGCGCGAACGCGATGGACACAAAGAGGAGGATACGTTTCATGGGCACCCCACTTGAAGGCCAGACTAAGGGGAGCCTAAGTTCGCTTGGTGGGCCGTAGCGCCTTCCCAGAGCGATCGCATTATTCTGCGGCAGAGATCACCGCCCGGATCGGGGCGGGGCCACGATCCGACATTTCGTCTTACGCGATCCCTCGCGCGCCGATGGTTCGTTCGCCTCCGCAACGAGGCTTGGCTGGAGCGCCCGAATGCTTTCGCGGCGGAATGCGCCTCCGCCCCTTTGAACCATTCGCTCTGAACCCTATGGAATTGCGAATCGACCACGGTGCGGTCGCGCTGGCCCGCACGCTCGCCGCCGCGATCGTCGATCCGATCGAAGACTTCATCGACCGTCACTCGACGCTCAGCGTCGAGCGCGCCGTCGTGCGCCTGACCGGGATCGACGGCGTCGACGCTGCCGGGGTTCCGCTGCCGAACCGCGTGGTCGACGCGCTGGCGCGGCCGCGGCTCGGCGTCGCCCGCGCACTTGGCGCCGCGCTCGCCGAGAGCGGAC
>CALEOJ010000355.1 GCA_937910425.1 uncultured candidate division WPS-2 bacterium | reverse complement strand
CGCGCGAACGCCAGCACGCGCACCGTCACCCGACGCGTCGCCGTCTCGGACACCGGTTACGTCGCTCCCAAGTCGGTCGTATAGCCGTGCTCCTTCAGCCAGGCGCGCGAGTCGTCGTGCAAGCCGAGGAGATCGATGCGGTTGCAGGTCAGCTTGTGCAGCAGAACCTCCCAGAAGTGCTGGTCCTGCGCGTACACGTCGTCCGGAATCTGGTTGTGCGCGCGGGTGAACTCGCGCAGCGCCGACCAGTCGCGCTGTGCGAGCACGGTGCGAAGCTCGTTCTCGTACTCAGGGCTCGGCTGCGCAGGCTGCATCTCAGGCGGATTTCCTGGCCGGCGCGAAGACGAACCGTTCGATCGCGAGCGCGACGCCGTCCCGATCGTTCGACGCGGTGACGTGGCGGACCGACTGGCGCACCTCGGGAAGCGCGTTGCCCATGGCGACCCCGATCCCGGCCCAGCGCAGCATCGGAACGTCGTTGCGCGAGTCGCCGATTGCAAGGACGCGTTCGGCCGGGATTCCGAAGTCGGCACACAGTCGCGCGAGGGCGTTCTTCTTGCTCGCGTCGCGGTTCAGCACGGCGCACTCGACGAAGTCCCGCCAGGTCTCGTACCGGAAGCTCAGCGGCAGATCGCCGAACTCATGCCGCATGCGGCTCACCGACTCTTCGCCGAGAAACCGGATGAACGTCGGCGCTTCGGTGAGGATCTCGGCGAGCGAGGGCGCTTCGTGCCAACCCGGCCCGCGCATGTCCTCCATGAAGACCTCAGACCCTTGAAGCCGGTAGAACGATTCCTCCAGGTAGATTGCGATCGCGAGCCCCTCGCGCTCGGCGAACTCGACCATCCGCTTCGCGTACGCCAGCGGAACCGGGATGCTCTCCAGCGTCTTGTTCGCCCCGAAATCCTTGGTCAGCGCCCCGTGACAACAGATCACGGGCAAGTTCAGTCCGAGCTCTTTCGAGACCCGGATCGGCGTGTCGACCCCGCGTCCGGTCACCAGCACGACACGAATCCCGCTGGTCACGGCCTCTTTGATCGCGGTTCGGTTCCGAACGCTGATCGTCTCGTCGGGCGCCAGGAGCGTTCCGTCGAGGTCGAGGGCGATGAGGTCGATCGGTGGAGAGCTCGGTTTGGAGGGCATGGTCTCGTTCCAGGGATGCGTAACGGCGGCCTCGTGGAATACGTTGAACGAACATGCGCACCTTCGTAGCGGTCCTCGCGCTGTTCGTCGCGAGCATCGCCCCCGCGCTTCCGCAGCCCGCTTCGCGGTGCTCGCGGGACGTGTTTCCGGTGGCCGGCCAGCCGGTCTCGGTGACGGTGTGCGCCGGTGCCCCGGACGGCGGCAAGACCGTCGCGGTGACCGAGACGTTCAAGAACGACAAGGCCTCGTTCGATCAGACCACCTCGATCGAAGTCCTGGCCGGCGCGGCCGCCTCGCGCGCGGTCCACGACGTCTCGCTGGCGCCGCTGGGCTTGCAGTACACGCTCCACCTAACCCTCGCGTATCGCGAGGCCGCGGTCTCGATCGAGCACGCGCTCCTCCTGCCGGGCGCCGTACCGCTCAAGTAGCAAGGGGCCGGCGGCCACGCAACCGCGTGGCCGCCCAGGGGTTCTAGGGCAGCGAAATGCGGTGTCGAGGCAGCTGATGGCCTGTATGAGCGTGACCCCGGAGCTCGACCCGGTCGGGCGAGCCCGGTACGTCACCGAACATCTTCCTCCCGGCCTCTTTCGCGTCGCCGACGGCGCCGAAGGCAACGTCCCCTGGCGGGTCTCCCCCGAGCCCTTTCCTCTCGCCCCGAAGACGCTCGCGGCGATCGAGTCGCTGGGGAACGATCTGCTCGCCTTCTACCGGGCGCTCAACGCCCTGTACCTGCGCAGTGCGCGCGGCACTGCTCCGGCGTACATCGCCGAAGAGCTCGACCGCGGCAAGCCCGAGCAGATCGTCAAGCTGGCCCGCCAGAACCGCTTCAAGCAAGATATCCCGCGCGTCATCCGTCCCGACCTGATCCTCACCGACGACGGCTACGTCGCGAGCGAACTGGACAGCGTGCCCGGGGGGATGGGATTCACCAACGCGCTCGCGCACACGTACTGCGAGATCGGCAGCGACAGCATCGGCGGTCCCGACGGGATCGCCGCGCGCTTCGGCGAGATGCTGCAGGCGAGCGCATCGAACGACCACCCGACGGTCGCGCTCGTCGTCAGCCAGGAGTCGGCCGACTACCGGGCCGAGCTCAGCTGGCTTGCGGGCCGCGTCAACGCCGCCGATGCGGCCGACGTCGTGGTCTGCTGGCCGCAAGACATCGTCTTCACCGAGGAAGCGCTGTTCGTCCGGCGCGAGGACGGGCGCGAAGCGAAGATCGACGTGCTGTACCGGAACTTCGAGCTGTTCGATCTGCTGAACATCTCGAAGCAGGAGCTGATCTTGTACGCGGCGCGCCATAACCGCGTTCGCATCACGCCGCCGCCGAAGGCGCACCTCGAGGAGAAGTCGAGCTTCGCGCTCTTCTTCCATCCAGGGCTGCGGGCATACTGGCGCGCGGAGCTCGGGCCACAGGTCGACGAGCGGCTGTTGGGGATCTTCCCGCGCACGTGGATCGTCGACCCGCGTGCGCTCCCGTGGCAGGGCATGATCGCCGATCTCACCGCCAACGGCGCGCCGGTGCACGACTGGATGCAGCTCGTCGATCTCGGCAAGAGCGAACGCGACTACGTCGTGAAACCGTCCGGATTCAGCGAGCTGGCCTGGGGATCGAAGGGTGTCAAGGTCGCGAACGACCTCACCAAAGACGAGTGGCGTGCGGCCCTGAGCGAGGCAAAAGCGTCGTTCAACACGACGCCGTACATCTTGCAGCGCTTCCACAAAGGGAAGCGCGTGCGCGTCCCGTTCCTCGGCGAGTCGGGCGAGATCAAGGAGATGGACGGGCGGGTGAGGCTCTGTCCGTACTACTTCGTGGTCGGCGATGAAACGCGGCTCGGCGGGATCTTGGCGACCGTCGCGCCGGCGGACAAGCGGTTGATCCACGGGATGAGCGACGCGATCATGGCTTCCTGCCGCGTCGCGGACGACGGCTTCTGAGCGCGAACGCGGTGTCCGACCGGCGGCGGACCGCCGCGGCGCGGCGCAATAAGCACCGCCTTATCGCGTTCGGCGCGTCGGCGCTCGTCGCGCTGGCGATCTACACTGTCGTCCCCACCTGGCTGCACGGCGCCACGCGCTTCGTCGCCGCGTACGACGGAGGCGTGTTGACGCTGCTCGGGTTCTTCTGGCTGGGGGCAATCCACGCGGACCCCGAGCTGACGCGAGATCGTGCAGCCGCCGACGATCCGGGGCGGAACTTGATCTTCCCGATCGTCCTGGTCGTCGTGGTCGTCGGGTTGGTCTCCGCGATTGCGATCATCGGTCACGGCCCGCTGGTGCAGAGCGACCTCGAGAGGTGGGAAGCGTATTTCCTCGGCATCCTCGCGATCAGCCTCGGCTGGTTCCTGGTGCACACGATCTACACGTTCCGCTACGCGCACCTCTACTGGTACGACGACGACGGCGACGGTACGCAGTGCGGCGGGATCAACTTCCCCGGCACCGAGCAGCCGTCGGACTGGGACTTTGCCTACTTTGCCTTTTGCATCGGGACGTCGTTCGCGGTCTCCGACCCGCAGGTGACCGAGAGCCGGGTGCGGCGCGAGGTCATCACGCACTCGATCATCTCGTTCGCCTACAACTCGGTGATCGTCGGGATGGTGATCAACCTGTTCGCCGGCATCTTCTCGGCCCCACCCGCCGGAAAATAACCCTTCGACAGGCTCTCGAGCGACGTTGCGGCGGACCCTTCGACAAGCTCAGGGTGACAGCGGAGGAAGTTCAGGATGACATCGCGTTTGGTGATTCCCCTTAGCCTGACGCAATGTCACCCTGAGCTTGTCGAAGGGCCCGTTCGAAGCGCTTACTTCGAGAGGACGAACGCGCGGGCGTCGGAGGCGTCGTATTGCGAGAGCCGTCCTTCACCGTTGATCGCGCGGGTCGCGACGTAGAGCTCCTCGAGGAATCCCGCGACGCCGGGGCCGCCCGGAGCCGCGCACGTTGCCGAGCAGCGTCGCGACCTGCGCCGACTCGCTGTACGTGGGCAGTCCGACCGTGCCGCCCTGATCGAGCGAGACGATCTCGTTCGCACCGCGCAGGACGCGGAACGAGTACGTTGCCGAACCGTGCGCTTGCGCGGCACGGTAGGTCATCGTCACCAGATCGGGGAGGTTCACATACTTGAGGATCCCGCAGTCCGTGCCGGCGCTCTGACCGTCGCACGTGATCGTATCGAGCGACGCGAAGCAGCGGCTGTTGTCGAAGCAGATCGCGTGCGGTCCGCCGTTCGGAGCGGCCAGCGGGATCGCGCCGCCGACAGCGTTGTAGAACTGGACCTCGATCGTGTGGCGCCCGTCGGAGTACCCGGTTGTGTCGACCATTCCGCCCAGGTCGGAGTTGAAGTAGAGCACCAGGTCGGCAAGGTCACGCACCGGGTAGGCATCGTGGAGGATCATCCCCACGTTTTGCAGTGAGATGACGACGCTGTCGTAGTGGTTCGTGAGGATGTTCCACTTGTAGTCGCCGAACGAGTCGCCGCGCGGCACGCCGTCGATCAGGATCTGGTACCACTTCGCGCCGTCGATCGAGGCGAGGTAGTGGTTGATCTTCACCGGCAGGGTCGCGCCGAACGGCACGTTTTGCACCCGGAAGAAGTACGTCGTGTCGGCCCAGGTGTTGGCCACGCCGCTGACCGGATCGATGCGGTCGAACGGTACGAACCCGATCCCCTTGTAGAGCGGTCCGGTGAGCGGGTCGGCGCCGAGCGCGATGTCGTCGATCTCCGCATCGCAGGTAACGAGCGCGCGGTTCGGGGCCACCAGGGCGAGGTCGGACGGGCGGAACGCGATGCCGCTCGAGATGCGGGTGATCGTGTTTCCGTTCGAAAGGTCGACGACCGCGATCCGGTTCGCCGGGTCGCGCTCGCAGAACGCGAGACGCTCGCGCGCCGGGTCGAGCCACGCCGCCATGAACGGTGCGGTCAGGCCACCGACGACGGCGGTGGCGACCCCGGTGCCGAGGTCGACGCGGCGCAGCCGGCCGCCGGCGGCGGCCTGTTCCGTCACGTACGCTGACTGTTCGTCGAGCGACAGCGCGATCCCGACCGGATGATCGAGCCCGGAGGCGACCGTGGTCACCGCGCCGCTCGCGATCTCGACCTTCAGGAGCCGCCCGTTCGGCGCTACTCGACCAGGAACAGATGGTTGTGCAGCGCGTCGAACACCAGTTGCTGCGGCGCATTCAGCCCCGCGGCGAGCACCTGCGCAGCACCGCGGTTGGCGTTGCTCAAGTCGACGCGCAAGACGTTGCCGGTGCGCTCGGTGACGAACGCGTGCCGGCCGTCCGGCATGACGACGATGTCCTCGGGCTCGTTGTAGCCGGTTCCGAGCACGCGGTACCGCGGACCGACCTTGTACGTCGTCCACTGGATCTGCATGTCGTAGCCGTACGCCAGTACCTGGATCTTGCAGAAGTTCCCGGCGTTGGTGTGCACGGCGAACACGTCGCCGCTCGTGAGCTGGTTCGACGGGTCGTTGTTCCCGACGATCGCCGTCGAGCCGTACGTCAGCGACTGCAACGACGCGCTCGAGAGGGCGTTGTAGTCGATGGCGCCGAGGTTGACGATCTGCGCACCCGAGATGGGCTGCATCCGCCGGATCGTGGTCGTCTCTTGCTCCCACCAGATGTCGCCGGGACCGTTCAGCGCGCCGCCGAGCGTGCCGGTCTCGCAGTCGAAGAGCCACGTGCCTTTGAGCGTCGTCGTCCCCTGCGAGACGACGGCGACCTGCGGTTGGATCAGGTTGAGGATCGAGACGTTCCCGCCGTACTCGACGAACGCCAGCTGGTTCGTCGACGGGATGTAGTCGCAGCCGATCGCACCGTGCAGGCCGCTCGCAAGGACGTTCCTCGGCGCGGGCGCGGGGATCGGGAATGGTGGGTGCAGCGCGATCGCATCGTTGACGCGCTCGGCGCTGGGCTCGACGATACGGCCGATGACCGTACCGGTGGTGGTATTCATAGGTGCCTCCAGCACAGGCGAGGTCCGGCGTTGAGCCGGGCGCACCTGAGCCTACGCACCAACGCGTACGGAGCTCTTACGGCTCTGCCGGGCGACGATCTTACACCCGCTTTCGAGCCGCTTACAACGCTTTCACATCACAACTTGGGAAGGGCGTCGAGGATCGTGTCGATCTCGTCCGGCGTGTTGTGGCCGTGGGGGGCGACGCGGACGCCGCCGGCACGGTAGGTGGTGACGATCTTCGCCTGTCCGAGGCGTTTGCCGAGCGCGATCGCGTCGACCCCATCGCGGCGGAACGTGACGATGCCGGATTTCACGCCGTCCTGCGAGCGATCGCCTACGATGGTCCAGCCGCCGGACTCCAGGCCGGCGGCGAGGCGATCGGTGAGCGCGAGGACGTGTTCGCCGATCCGTTCGACGCCGGCCGCGCCAAGCACGTCGATCGAGCTCGCCAGCGAGAGGGCGCCCAGGATGTTCGGCGTCCCGCCCTCGTATCGCGAAGCGTCAGGGGCCGGCGGCTGGGTGTAGTCGAGGAAATCCCACATGTCGAGCGCGGAGCGCCAGCCCGGCATGCGCAGCGCAACGCGGTCGAGCAGGTTCGCGCGCAGCCACAGGAAGCTCACGCCCTGCAGCGCCATCAGCCATTTCGCACCCCCCGCGTAGAGTGCGTCGACGCCGGTCGCGTTCACGTCGAGCGGGAACGCGCCCAAACCCTGGATCGCGTCGACCGCGAACAGCGCGCCGTGCGCGTGCGCGACCTCGGCGAGAGCCGCGAGATCGCGGCGGTACCCGTCGTCGAAGGTCACCCACGACACGGCGAAGATCTTCGTGCGCGCGGAGATCGTGCGCCGCAGGACGTCGGGCGTCATGCGCTCGCGCGGCGCGTCGATCAGCGTCACGGCGACCCCGCGCTCGCGCAGCGCGAGCCACGGGTATGCGTTCGCGCCGAACTCGTTCGCGCCGGTGATCACCTCGTCGCCCGGGCCCAGATCGAGTCCCTGCGCGAGGATCGTCGCGCCGTCGCCGGTATTGCGCAGCAGCGCGATCTCCTCGCCGCGCCCGCCGACGAACGCTGCGATGCGCCGGCGGTACGCCGGGAGCGAGAGCTCGCGCGACGCGGTGCCGAGGACGCCGCGCGCGGCGTGGTCGTCGATCATCGCGTGCAGCGCGTCGCGCGTCGCGACGGGCAGCAGGCCGACCGCCGCATGGTTGACGTACACGAGCCCCGGCGCGAGGGCGAACGCCTCACGCGCCAGCGGCGCTGTCATCCTGACCCGCGGTCAGTGCTGAGCTTGTCGAATCGGGCCCGGATCAAGTCGGGCTGGCGTTGACGATGATGTCGGCTTGCGTCTGCGCGGAATTCACGGCGAGCTTCGCTTTCGCGAGTCGGTTGATGAACGTGTCGAGCGGCACGTAGATGTCGCCGTTGCGTTTGAATACCGGCCCGCGCATTACCACCGACCCCTGGTCGATCTTCGCGGTGCGGCTCCCGACCGTGAAGCGCCCGACCGAGTTGCCGATCGAGACGACGACGGCATCACCCTGAAAGGTCAACAGGCCGTTGAACGACTTCACCAGCGGAACGATGTCCGCGTAGACGACGCCGTTGCGCACGACCGCGACACCGCCGGCGCGGTCGACCGGGCGGCCGTCGAGCGTCAGCTTCACGTCGCGGTCCGCCGCCAGGGCGGGCGGAGCGGCTGCTGCGAGCAGCGTGGCGGCGAGGGCGAGGGCGGCGGCGAGTCTCTTCATGAGTAGATATCCTTGGTGTGCCAGGCGATGTTCTGGGCCCGGTCGCCGACGCGCTCGATGATCGAGACGACGAAGAGCAACAGCGTACCCGCGGGTACCGTACCCGGATCACGCTGCATCTCAGCCTGAAGCGCCTCGATGCCGTTGCGGTACAGGATGTCCACCTCATCGTCGCGCTCGATCACGTCGTCGGCCAGCGCCGCATCGCCCTCGCGATAGGCGCGCATCACGTCCTGCAGCATCTCGTAAGCAAGGTTGGCGATCCGCCCGACCTCGACGCTGGCCGGGCGCACGGCGACGTCGGCCAGCTTGATCGCGTTCTTCGCGATGTCGACGGCGTAGTCGCCGATCCGCTCGAGGTCGGTGACGATCTGCAGCATCCCGGCGATCGCGCGCAGCTCGCCCGCGACGGGCTGCTGCTTCCAGATCAGCTCGATGCAGGCGGTCTCGACGCGGCGGCGCGTGTCGTCGATCTCGTCGTCGCCCGCCACGACGCGGCCGGCGAGCACGACGTCGCGCCGCTCGAGCGCTTGCATCGCCGAGCGCATGGCGTCAGAGACGAGCGCGCCCAGCCGGACGACGTCGAGGCGCGTGTTCTCAAGCGCCTGGTGGTAGGCGGTACGCATGGCCTCCCAATATAGCAGGGGGAGGGCGGAAAGAGAACCCCGCCGTAGCGAGGCCGCGATGGACACGATCTTGCTCGGGCGCGATGGGCCGGTCGCGACGGTCACGTTGAACCGGCCCAACGTCTTGAATGCTCTGAACCTGCGCATGCTGGACGAGCTCGGCGAGACGTTCGCGGAGCTTGGCGCCGACCCGACCCTGCGCGCGGTGATCGTCACCGGAGCCGGCGGGAAGGCGTTCGCGGCCGGGGCCGACATCGGCGAGCTGAACGCGCTGCCGGGCGCCCACGCCGGCGAAGCGCAAGCGCGGAAGGGGCAGGCGCTCACGCGGACGATCGAGCGGCTGCGCGTCCCCGTGATCGCCGCCGTCAACGGGTTCGCGCTCGGCGGGGGCTGCGAGCTGGCGATGGCGTGCGACATCCGGATCGCGAGCGAGAACGCGAAGTTCGGCCAGCCCGAGGTGAACCTCGGCCTCCTGCCCGGATACGGCGGCACGCAGCGCGCGGCGCGGCTGCTCGGCGAAGGGACCGCGATGTACCTCTGCCTCACCGCCGAGATGCTGGACGCGCAAGAAGCGCTGCGAGTCGGGCTCGTGCAGAAGGTCGTGGCCCTGGACGCGCTGCTCGCCGAGGCGCAGCGGATCGCGGAGCTGATCGCCGCCAAGGCGCCGCTCGCGATCACCGCGACGAAGCGCGCGATCGTCGACGGCGCATCGCTGACGCTGGAGGACGGTCTCGCGCTCGAAGCCCTGCTGTTCGGTCAGGTCGTGACGACGACCGACTTCGTCGAAGGCTCGCGGGCGTTCTTGGACAAGCGCAAGCCCACGTTCACGGGGCACTAGCCGTCGTCCGCGCGGGGCCGTAGCGGGCGGCGACCTCCGCCATCTCCCGTTCGATGTCGGGATCGAAACCGATCCAGCGCGCGCGCACGCGCCCCGAGGCGTCGATCGCGAACAACGTCGGATAGCCCGAGACGCCGAACGCGTGCGAGACGGTGGAGTCGGGATCGAGCGCTACGTCGTCCATCTTGAACTGCGCGGCGAACGGCCGGACCAGCCCGACCGGCTCGCCGACGTCGACCGACACGACGTCGATCCCGGGGTGCGTCCGCCGAAAATGCTGCACCAGCGGGATCGAGGCGCGGCACGGGTCGCACCACGATGCCCAAAAATCGAGGAAGACCAGGCGGCCGCGGCTGTGCGCGAGGTCGAACCGGCCGCCGCCCAGCGTCGCGAGGGCGACCGTCGGGGCCTGGACCAGCTCGTGGTGCGGCAGGCGCGGCAAAACGAAGAATTTCGCGACCGCGACGAGGACGACGACGACGGCCAGGACGTCGAGTCCGCGTGCGGCTAGGCGGCGGAGCCGAGTCACGAGAGCGGCTTCTGCTCGCAGGGAAAGCGCCCCCTGCGCCGCATCCCAGGTCGGATGCCAACGAACCGGGCGGCGGCTGTGTCGATCGACGCCCGCACCCTTCCCGCTCAGAATAGAAGCGCGCGGATTTTTGACGCGTTCGACAAGCTACCCGTCGGCGGTATCCTCGAACTGACCGAGGAGACCGATCCGCGCTCGCTGCGCAACGAATTCCAGCAGTATCGCGCCGGCCGCTTCTCGTGGGACGCGCGCAACCTCGGCAGCAGCCGTTGGACGATCCGGCTCGAGCGCATCGACGAGAGAGCCGACACGGCGACCTTTCTCTCGCACACCGCGCCGTTCGCGAACGCGAAGCAGACCACGATCGACGAGCTGGCCGTCGTCGCGACCGAACGCTCGTACCGGACCGGCGAGACGATCTTCGACGAGGGCGAGATCTGGCCGTACCTCGGCTTCGTGCGCAGCGGCAAAGTGGTCTACACCCTGCTCTCGCCCGACGGCAAGACGCACGCACTCGGCGAACGGCTCACCCACGACCCGCTCAACGAGTCGGGGACGTTCGACGGCGGCGGCGCGACCACGCGGGCCGAAGCGCTGACGGACTGCACGATCGTGCTGGTGCCCTCGGAAGCGGTGCTCCATGCCGTGCGCAACGACAGTGAGCTCTCACTCGGCTTTCTCGCCGCGTCCTCGCAGGCGCGCCGCCGCTCGATCGATACGATCGCCGATCTCGCGTTCGCGCACGTCCTGCAGCGCGTGGCGAAGTTCCTGATGTCGTACGCGCCGGCGACGATCGGCATGGCGCCCGGCTTGCCCGGCGTGGAGAACCTCTCGCAGGCGCAGATCGCGGCGACAGCCGGAACGGTCCGCGACATGGCCGCACGAGCGCTCATCCGGCTGAAGAACGCGGCAGCGGTCGAGCTCGACCGAGGACGGGTACGCTCGATCGACCGGCTCCGCCTGGAAGCCTTTGCCCACGGAGTGCAAGCGCCGCCGGTCTGATCGCCGGTCCGGTCAAGAAGCTGCGCGCAGCGAGGGGTAAGCCGTGATCCATGGCACGCGTCCTTTCGGATCACCTTCCGCCGAGCGTGGCCGCCCTCCCGGGCCATGGGGGTCAGCTTCGGGGGCCGCGCCGGGCCGGTCATCCAGTTGACCCGTTCCGTCAGAGGCATCACAAGCACCACGACGGAGCGAGGCGCAAAAAAGGGGAGCGTCGCGCTAAGCGGCGCCCCCTTATCTGCCGTGCACGGCCAGTTTCAGGGTAAGCCCTTTGACGGATTTTCAGGCTTCCTGAAGATGAGGCAGATGCCGGCGAATGCCGCTGCAGCCAGGACGATTGCGGTCGAGGCACCGGCCAACAGAGCCACAACGGGAACGGCGCCGATCGCTACGTCGAGCCACGTCTCGGTAGATCTAACAATGCCCTTCCAATCTGCCACAATCATGATGCCGGCAATGACGGCGAGCATGATGAGAGACATACTGTCGTGAATTCTGATCCAGCAGGCGAGGACGAACAGCAGAATCAAGGCGTACTTTGGCATCTATGCTATCCCCCGGTTGGCGTGTCGGTAACGATCAAATCAAAGCCGTTGTTAGCATTGCAATACTGCGCGACCGCCGAGTAAACGCTAAGGCCAACGATCTTGGTGATGACTCCAATTTTAATCTTGATTGCCGCGTCTAGCGCTCCCGTCGTGGAAATGCCGGCTGCTCCAGCAAACCACAAACACATTGCCTTCGGCGCATGCACTGGTTGCCAACACGGTACATCATCTCCATACATGGTACAGGTTTGATTCGTGAAGTTATAATTGCCGACGCTCGTCGGTAGCGCTGGCGGCGGATGCGGATTAGTCTGCGTGTACCCAATGATGTCCGGGGAGAACGTAAAAACGGTCTCAGTGCCATCCGGGTTGTACGTACCGAGCATGTCACCGCCCTGCCCGTCGCTATAGTCACCGATTAGTAGACTCGTACCATCACTGAGTTTCGCTTGCATGTCGAACGCGGTCGACCCGTAATCTCCATTGCCAGCAAGATCGTACGATCCGCCATTCGCGTTGGGATCGGAAACCGCGTATGATTGTCCCGATCCTGAACCGCTTCCGCCGCCGCCTCCCGGGTCGCATGTGTCGCATGCCCCCGGAAGAGAGCTCGTTTGGCGCCCCGTACTTGCCTTTGCCTTTGCGTTGCCCATCGCTTTTCGAACGCGGAGTTCATCAGTTGACCACCGGCCGAGCGTATGGGCATGCTGACGAACGGCCTCAAAGTCTTTCGGTAAATGAAGTAACTTCGCGTAAACGCCCGTTGGATCGAGCGGCTGGTCGTAGGCGAGGTTCGCGCGTGCGCTCGCCAGAGCTTTGCTTGATGCAGCGTTCGTCGTGCCGGTCTGAGTCGTTCAGTCCTTCCTGGACCTTTGTAAGGCGGCTGCAGACTGAAATAAGACACCCCGTAGGTCGCTGATGGCGCTTCGTTCGCGCGCCTGCCGCTCGCCAGTCGCAAGACGCGACCATGTCATACATCATTCATACACCTGGTAATGCCTGCCAGTCGGAACAAGCAAATGCGTTACCTGGCGAGCGCCTAACGCTTCACGTCCGCGCTTTCCTGAACGAAGAACGGTCCTGTATCGCAGCCTGGAAAAGATCGGTCGCCGCTCGTGGGCGACATCGCCATGATCCGCGAGCGGTCTGCATCGAGTGAAAACGATCGCGTTTCCGCCCGGCGCATCACCCGAAGCGACCTATCCGATCGCCGTGCTGAAAAATGCTCCGAATGCAACCGGAGCGCGGGCGTTCGTGGACTTCGTCGTCTCGCCGGCCGGACAGGCGTTCCTACGCGCGCGCGGCTTCGCAGCTCCGTAAAAGACGAACGAGGCTCCGCGCGGTCGGACTCGAAGGGGCTCGCGTGCTCGCCGCCATCGTTTTCGCCGCCGCCGTCGGATGCTGCGGCATCTCCGGTACCGTTCACTCGGCGGATGGCGCGCCGCTACGCGCCCACGTGCAGCTGGCGGGACCGTCGCGCGCCGCGGTTGACAGCGACGCGAACGGCCGGTTCAGCGCCACCGTTCCGGCCGGCGCCTATCGGATCACGATCGTCTCGCCGGGTTACGCAGCGGCGCAGACCGACGTCGTCGTGCACGAAGGCGAGCGCATCGACGTCGCGCTCGAACCGCTCGGAACGGGCCGGCTTCGCGAGATCGGACGGGTCATCGTCGACGGGCGCCTCGCGGTGCAGCGAACGACGGTTCCGTCGCGCGAGATCTCGCGCGCGGAGCTGGACGCGCTCGGGTACGATCGCGTGGTCGAGGCGCTGGCCGGGATCCCTTCGGTGAAAGTGACTCGCCCTGACTCCGGGACGGCGAGCGCGACGACGGTCGTCTCGCTGCGCGGTCCCGATCCGTCGGAGACGCGGATCTCGCTCGACGGCCAGCCGCTCAACAACGCGAACACCGGCGATCTCGACCTTGCATCGTTCCCGAGCCTCGTGCTCTCAGCGGTCGACGTCAGCGAAGGTCTCGGCCCGGAGGATCGCGCCGGCACCGACACGATCGGCGGCGAGATCAATCTGGTGTCGCTCCGTCCGACCGCGACGCCGCGGCGGACCCTGCGGCTGTCGGCCGGCTCGTTCGGCGCATCGTCCGTCGAGCTCAACGCAACGGGTCGCGTCTCCCGTTTCGGGTACGCGCTGGGCTTCGGGAGCGCGCATGCCGTCGGCTACGTGCACGACTATCCGGTGACGCTGCAGGTCCCTGACGGCAACGGCGGCACGACCAACGTCGGGACGCGGATCGGTTCGGCGACCGCGCTTGCGACCGGCCTCGTCAACCTCAGCTACGACTTCTCACCGCGTTCGACGCTGCGGCTGCGCACGCTGACCGTCGACGGGAGACGCGACGAAGGAGCCGCGCAGACCGCGCCGGTCGATCCCACGAACGACGCGCCGGGCGCCGCGTTCGTCGGAAGTGGACCCGAGACGTCCGCGCTGAGCGTCCGGGCGACGCTGGCCAGCTTGACGCTCCCGCTCGGTGCCGGAACGCTCGCGATCGCCAGCGGGCTCTCCAGCAACGCGACGGCCGTCACCCGCATGCTGCCGGATGCGGGCGCGTTCTCACCGTACGATCTCTCGCTAACCGACCGGCTCGCGACGACCAAAGCGGAGTGGACGCGCACGGCCGGCACGACGAGCTTCTCGCTCGGCGCGCAGACGCGCTCGGAAGCGCTGACCTCGCCGGATCAGTTCGTCACGACCCAGCGGGAGCACGCGACGCAGGCGTGGGTGCGCGCGAGCGGCGACGTCGGGCCGCGGGTGCGCATCGGCGCGAGCCTCATCTCGTCGCATTGGTCGAGCTTTGGAACGAGCACCGACGGCCGGATCGGCATCGCCTACGAAGACGGCGCGGGCGGGACGCTCCGCTTCGCAGCCGGCACCGGCTTTCGTGCGCCGCTCCTCGCGGAACTCTACACGCTGCCCGTCGCGGACTTGGCCCCCGACGCGAACTGCGTCGGCGCGAACGGCAATCCGAACGAACGCGCCGAGCATGCCACCGAGTACGAGCTCGGCTACGGCAAGCGATTCGGATCGACGACCGTCGACGCAACCGCGTACCGCACGAACTTGCGCGATCCGATCGAGAACTTCTATCCGCTCGGCACGACCTGTCCGAACGGCGTCAGCACCGTCGTCGCGCAAGCGTTCCCGATCAACGTCGGCAACGTCGTCTACCAGGGCGGTTCGCTGCGGCTGGCGCACCGCTTCGGCCCGTGGTTCGCGACCGCCGAGTACGGCGTGAACGCCGCGTACCCGACCTCGCTCCCGGATGTCGTCGCCGCGAACCCGACCTCGGGATCGGATCTCGTCGTCGGGCAGCAGTTCGCCGGCATCCCGATCCAGGCGTTCTCGCTCGGGTTGCGCTACGCGCACGCCGGCATGCACGGCGCCGCAAACGTGACCGCGAAGAGCGCGAACAACGAGCTCGCGCAGGGTCGCTTCGCGACGCTCGACGCGGCGCTCGGTAAGACGTGGCGCCACGTCGACCTGACCCTCGCCGGGACCAACCTCACCAACGCCGTCAGCGGCCGCTTCACGCGGCTCGGGCTCGGCACGCCGTACCCGCTGCCGGGCTCCGCACCGGCCCCGCGCGACGCGCTGGAACTCGAGCCTGCCGCGCTCCGCCTGATTCTGACGATCCGCTAAGGGACCGAGGCCACGTCGGCCGCGGAAAAGATCAACTCGAATGATACGTCATCGGGACCGTCGACGAACACTTGCCGGTCGCCGACGCCGGGTATCGTCGCCTCGTGGACCGGAATCCCGAGCGAACGCAGGCGCTCCATCGTGGCGCGATAACCGCTGCAGCGGAAGGCGACGTGATCGACGATCCCCCTCGCTCCGCGTTTCGCGTCATCTCCCTGCGACGCATCGAGCGCGTGCGTTACTTCCTTCTTGCGCGCATCGCTGACGTGCACGATCGCGGTGCCGTTGCGATAGAGCCAATGACCTGGTGAACCGAAGGCGGGACGGGGGCCGTCTTCGAGCCCCAGGACCGAGGTGAGGAACCCCCTCGTCCGCTCGACGTCTCCGGTGAGGATGTTGACATGGTCCAGCGCTTGAACGTTCATCGTGCGGCGCGACTTCCGCCGCGAGCGGCTCGATGCCTGGCTCACCAGGCACGCATTAGGCCGAAACGGTGACGATCTGAAACAGGCTGTCGTAGTCGCCGACGCCGCGCAGCGTCCGCAGGAACGGATCGAGACACACGGTACACAGCCACGGCTTTTCCTCGCGCACCGCAGCCCGCAACTCACGCAGCGCTCCGGCCTGACGACCGAGTCCGTTGAGTACGATCGCGCGATAGACGTATGGCGGATGGTCGCGCGGCGCCTGCGCTTCGATCGCGGCGAGGGCCGCGATCGCACCCTTCGCGTCTCCGAGACGAGCGCGCGCGTACGCCGCAGCCGCAATGTAGGTTGCGCGAGGTTCTTCCGCGATGAGCGCTTCAAAAAGAGGCAGCGCCTCAGCGTACGCGCCGGTCTCCGCGAGGATCGCCCCAAGGTGAAAGCGTGCCGGAACGTAGTCGGGATCGGCACCGAGGATCGCCCGCAAATGCGCCTGAGCTCGCTCGCCCCCAGCCGCTTCGTACAGCGCCAGGCCGAGCGTCGTTTGCAACGCGAGCGAGGCCGCGCAAGAGCCGACGCACCTGGACCGAGCTTGCCATGGGCGGTCGTTGCCGGTCCGTCCCGTCGGCCGCCTCCACTTGGCAGAAACTTGGCAGGCGCCTCCGGTTTCCTTGGTAGAAGGGTCCTCTTGATGCGTCGTCTTGTTTTCACGCTGGCGGCAGCGCTGATCGCCGTTTCGCCCGTCCTCGCCGCCGCTGCGCCGTTCGCCTATCCGGACGCGGCGCGCGGCGCCGTCTCCGACACCTTCTTCGGGACGGCCGTCGCCGACCCGTACCGCTGGATGGAGGACGTGGACTCGCCGCAGACGACCGCCTGGGTCAAGGCCGAGGGCGATCTGACGCGTTCGTATCTGGATGCAATCCCGCAACGCGGCGCGATCCGCGACGCGTATCGCAAGCTGCTCAACTACGAAAAGGTCAGCGCACCGTTCCACGAAGGACCGTGGTGGTTCTTCTCCCGCAACACCGGCCTGCAGAACCAGAGCGTGTACTACGTGCAGCGCGGCGAGCGCGGAACGCCGCGCGTGCTGCTCGATCCCAACACGCTCGCCGCCGACGGAACCGTCGCGCTGGCCGGATTTCACCTGACGCACGACGGCAGCTTGGTGGCGTACGCGACGCAGTCGTCGGGCGCCGACTGGCAGACCTGGCACGTCAAGAACGTCGCGACCGGCCGCGACCTGCCCGACACGCTGCAATGGAGCAAGTTCTCCGGTGCGTCGTGGACCGGCGACACCGGCTTCTACTACAACGCCTACGATCCGCCGAAGGCCGGCGCCGGGAACGCCACGCTGAGCGCACTCGGAGGCCAGAAGATGTACTTCCATCGCCTGCGCACGCCGCAGTCCGCCGACCGGCTGATCACGACCGCGCCGCCGGATCAGTTCCTCGGCGTCGAGCGCACCGACGATCAGCGGTACGACCTCTTCTTCACCTCCAAGGGCAACGGCAACAGTCTCTCGTGGAAGCGCGCCGCTGAGCCCGACACCGCGTTCAAGCAGCTCTATCCGCTCGACCCGAACGTGCAGTACTCGCCGGTCGGCGACGACGGCACGAAGATCTATCTCACGACGAACCTCGCCGCGCCGCGGAGCCGGCTGGTCTGGCTCGACCTAAAAGACGCGTCACATACGCTGCACGACATCGTGCCGCAGTCGGCCGACACGCTCGACGGCGTCTCGATGCACGGCGACCGCTTCTACGTCTCCTACCTGCACGACGCGCACTCGGTCGTGCGTGTGTACTCGCTCGCCGGCCAAAGCTTAGGGGCGGTCGAACTGCCCGGGATCGGCAGCGGCGGGAATCCCGGCGGTCATCGCGAGGACCGCGTGGCGTACTACGGCTTCACGTCGTACACCTATCCCACGACGATCTACCGCCTCGACACCGTTACCGGAAAGAGCACGATTGCGATCCGGCCGAAGATCGCGTTCGACGCGGCGCCGTACGTCACCGAGCAGCTTTTCGCGACGTCGAAGGACGGCACGCGCGTCCCGGTGTTCGTGGTGCACCGCAAGAACATGCCGCTCGACGGCTCGACGCCGACGATCCTCTACGGCTACGGTGGGTTCAACATCTCGCTTACGCCCTCGTTCTCGTCATCGACCGCGATGTGGCTGCAGATGGGCGGGGCGTACGCGGTCGCGACGCTGCGCGGCGGCGGCGAGTACGGGGACGCCTGGCACGATGCCGGACGGCTCGCGAACAAACAGCACGTCTTCGACGACTACCTCGCGGCGGCGCAGATGCTGATCGACAGGAAGATCACCTCGACGCCGAAGCTGGCGGCAAACGGCGGCTCGAACGGCGGCTTGCTGGTCGGCGCGGCGATCACGCAGCGCCCCGACCTGTTCGGCGCGGCGATCCCTGAGGTCGGCGTGCTCGACATGCTGCGCTTCCAGAAGTTCACCATCGGCAAGGCCTGGGTGACCGACTACGGGTCTGCGGACGCCTCAGTCGACCAGTTCAAGTACCTGATCGCGTACTCGCCCTACCACAACGTCAAGGACGGCACCAAGTATCCGCCGACGATGGTGATGACCTCGGATCACGACGATCGGGTGTTCCCGGCGCACTCGTTCAAGTTCGCCGCGGCGCTGCAGCACGCACAGGCCGGTGACGCTCCGGTGCTCCTGCGCGTCGAGTCGAAGGCCGGTCATGGTGCGGGACGGCCGACCGAGAAGATCATCGACGACGTCGCCGACCGCTTCGCGTTCCTGGTCAAGAACCTGAACTTCACGCCGGCGCTGTGAGCCGCGCGCTCGACGTACAGCCGACGCTGGCCGCCGCGCCGTCCTCGCGCTGAGGTTCAGGGCACGTCGGGCGTCCAGTACTCCATGGCGCCGAGCTTTGCGTACTGGCGGACGTCTTCGGCGGCATGCGGGTCGCCGTAGTGGCGTTCCACGACTGCGACGATGCGTTCGACCGCCGCTTCGTCGAGGAGGCCCAGCATGCGCGTAAGATCGCCTTGGTCGATGCCGCTCGCGGAGTCGATCTTCATCAGCACGAGATAGGGTAGCGAGATAACGCGCAGTCCCGTTTGGTCGAAGGCCTCGATGGCGAGCGCTTCGACCGCCCAGGCCTGCGGCGTCGAGATCAGATCGAGCTTGCGCCCGTCGCGGAGCCACGCCGTTCCGTACAACCCAAGCGCGGTATTTGGAAAGAGCAGTTCTCCATCTGGCCGCCAGCCGAGCGACGCGAGCCGGTCCGCGGCTTCGGCATAGCGCGCATCATCGACGAGGACGTCGACGTCTTGCGTCTTGCGCTCGGGTGAGTACGCGCGGGTCGCCACCCCGCCCACAACCATGGCTGCGATATCGCCGAACAAGCTCTCGATCACGATGAAGAGCTTCTCGCGCTCGGATTGCATCTGCGTTGCCATGTTGCTGCCGGATCCGAGCGGACGCTTCCGCAGTCCCGCCTCGATGTAGAAACGGCGACGGCCCGCGGCCGTCTCGAAGCCGCTATGCATCGACGGCGATGCGCGCCTCGTTCGTCGACGCGGCGGCGTGCGGCGCTCCGTTGGATGCAGCGAGCCGCACCTCGACCCGGACGCCGCTGAACGCGGCGTTGCCGGTGAGCTCGTCGAGCAGCAGCTCGTCGGCGAGATCGTTGAAGCTCGCCCCGGGCTTGCCGGTCGCGATCGACTGCGACGTCCCCGGGCGCGTGTGCCCGAAACCGTGCGGGAGACTGACGACGCCGGGCATTAGTGCCGCGGTGACCTCGGCTGGAACCGTCACCCTGCCGACGCGCGATCGGACTTCGACCGTGTCGCCGTGCGCGATCCCGCGCGCGTGCGCGTCGCTCGCGCTCAGCATCAGCGTACAGCGGTCGGGGCCGCGCATCAGGCGCGGTGCGTTGTGCATCCAGGAGTTGTTGCTGCGCAGCTGGCGACGACCGATCAGGACCAGCTCCGCCGGCGGAGCTGCGAGCTCGGCGTCGAGCCGCACGAGGTCGCCGAGATGGGCGGCCGGTGCGAGGCGGATGCGACCGTCGGCGGTCAGCAATCGCTCCGGCATGCACGGCTCGAGCGGGCCGAAGTCGATGCCGTGCGGATGGGCGCGCAGCTCGGCGATGCTCGTGCGATACGGGCCGTACTGCAGGCCGAGCTCGAGGCGCTCGGTTGGGCTCTTGCCGGTTTTCCCGGTGAACCGCTCGCGCAGCGCCTCGAAGATCTGCCAGTCGTAGCGCTGCTCGGGCTCGATCGCGAACACGGCCTCGTTGTAGCGCGCCGTGTTGCGCACGCCGAAATGGTGGAAGATCACGTCGTAGTGGTCGACTTCGAGACCGGTCGCCGGCGGCAGGATCACGTCGGCGTGCCGCGTCGTCTCGTTGAGGTACGGATCGATGCAGACGACGAAGTCGAGCTGTGCCAGCGCGTCGTCGAGTCTCGCGCCGTTCGGGGTCGATAACACCGGGTTGCCGGCGACGGTGACGAGGGCGCGCACCTGACCCTTGCCGGGCGTCAGCATCTCGTCGGCCATCGTTGCAACCGGGAACTCGCCGTCGAACTCCGCCAACCCGCGTACGCGCGAGGTCCAGCGTCCGCCGTACGCCGCACCGCGTTCGGCTTGCTGCAGCAGGTCGAACGCCGGCCGCGTCCACATCGTCCCGCCCGGCTCGTCGAGATTGCCGGTGACGGCGTTCAGCGCGTTCACCAGCCATTGACAGAGCCCGCCGAACGGCTGGGTGGAGAGTCCGACGCGGCCGTACGCGACCGCGCGCTGCGCCGAGGCGAACTCACCGGCGATGCGGCGAATCGTCTCTGCGGCGATCCCGGTGCGCTGCGCGACGCGCTCCGCCGGGAACCTGCGCGCCGCGGCGCGCAGTTCGTCGACGCCGTCGGTGAACGCGGCGAGCCGCCCGAGATCCGCGCAGCCCGTTTCGAAGATCGCGTCGATCACGGCCAACAGGAACAGCGCGTCGGCGCCGGGGCGGATGAACTGGTGCTCGTCGGCGACGGCGGCGGTTTCGGTCCGGCGCGGATCGAGCACGATCACGCGACCGCCCCGCGCCTGGATCGCCTTGAGCCGGCCGCGGATATCCGGCGCCGTCATGATGCTGCCGTTGGAGACCAGCGGGTTCGCGCCGATGATCAGAAAGTAGTCGGTCCGGTCGACGTCCGGGATCGGGATCAGCAACGGGTGCCCGAACATCTCGACCGCCGCGCGGTGGTGCGGAAGCTGGTCGACGCTGGTCGCACTGAAACGGTTGCGCGTGCGCAGCGCGCGCAGGAAGCCGCCCGAGCTGAGCAACGTGCCGCTGTTGTGAACGTTGGGGTTCCCGAGGTAGATCGCGACCGCGTCGTCACCGTGCTCGGCGACGACTTCTTTCAGGCGGCCGACCACGAGGTCGCACGCCGCGTCCCACGCGATCGGCTCCCAGTGCTCGCCGACGCGCCGCAGCGGCATCTTCAGCCGGTCCGGGTCGACGTGGAGGTCGATCAGGGCGTTTCCCTTGGGGCAGATGTGGCCGTGCGAGAACGGATCCTGCGGGTCGCCGCGCAGGTCGGTGATCGCGCCGTTCTCGACCGTGATCTCGAGGCCGCAGATCGCCTCGCAGAGGTTACACGCCCGGAAATGCTTGCCGTCCCGAATCGCCGCCACTCGCGAGGGGTTCGCGGGGCGGCCCGGCTCTCCGCCAAAGGGATGGAGGACGGGCGGGCCGCGCGGGTAAGGCTGGCGACAATGTGAACGGCCCGTTTCGGACGATCGCGATGGTCTGCGGCGTGCTGCTCGTCGTTGCGTCGGCATTCACGATCGTCGCGGCGCTGCGCGGCGGGCAGTCGCGCGTCCCCGGCACGATCGTCGCGCGAGCGACGAGTAACCCCACGATCGCGCCGTCGGCGTCCGCTGCTCCGCGTCCGACGGCATCGCCCACCCCCAGGCCGACGCCCACGCCGGCGCCGCGCGCGACCTACACCCCGCTGCGCCCAGTCGAGGTCCGCGTCTTCCACCCGACACTCGCCCCGACGCCGGCCCCAACGTCGAGCCCGGCACCCTCCCCGGTACCGACGAAGAGCCCGACGACCGCGCCGCCCTCGGCGACGCCCCGGCCGCGCCCCGCCGAGACACCGAACGCCGGGCCGCTCGTCGGGGGACCGGACGACGACGCGTGCCTGCGGACCTTGACGTACTTGAAGACCGCCGCGGACGACCGGCTCACGCGTCGCGAAATCTACAACGCCGCGCTCGCCGGGCTCGCGATGAACGCGCACTGCAGCGAACCGCGCCGCAGCGTGAACGAAGCCTACCTGCTCGCGATGCGGGCGCCGGCGGAGTTCTCACTGCACATCGGCGATTGGAGCGCCGACCTCTCGCGCTCCGACGCGCTACTCGACGCGTGCGCGGCCTTGCCGGAGTTCCGCGCGACGACCGTCGCCGGCGACTGCGCGACGCAGCGCAAGTTCAACGACCTCGTCCGCCGCCGCATCTTGCAGATCATCGGCCGCCGACCGACCTTCGCGCCCCGTTAAGGGTTCTACGCGCTGCTGCCGCGCGTGAATCGTATGCTGGCGGCCACGAGGACGAACGCGCCGAGCGCGAGCATCGCAATGACGGGTGACACGAGGTCGGTGAGTCCGGCACCGCGCAAGATGATGCCGCGCAAAATCTCGAAGAAATAGGTGAGCGGGATCAGATAGCCGACCCACTGCATCACCGGCGGCATCAGCGAGCGCTCGAAGAAGAATCCTGAGAGCAGGATCGACGGCAGCGTCAATGCCAGAACGCCGAGCATCGCTTGGACCTGCGTCCTCGCGGCGCTCGAGACCAGCAGTCCCATGCCGAGCGCGGCCATCAGGAATCCGAGCGACAGGGTGATGAGCAAGACCAGGCTGCCGGCGATCGGGACGGCGAAGATCCAGCGCATCGCAGCCAGGACGAGCAGCATGTCGATCACACCGATGATCGCATAGGGCGTAATCTTCCCGAGCATCAGGCCGAGCGCGCCGATCGGCGTGACCATGATTTGGTCGAGCGTGCCCCGCTCCCGCTCGCCGACGATCGAGAGCGCGGTCAGGAACATCGTGATCAGCTGCATGATGACCCCGATGAGTCCCGGCACGAAGAAGTTCGCGCTGCGCAGCCCGGGGTTGAACAGCACCCTGGGCCGCACGTCGATCTGCGGCACGGTCCGGTTGAGAAACGCACCGCCGACCGCGGTCGCCGCGCCGTAGGCCGGCTGCGCGATCGACGCGTCCGAGCCGTCGATCAGCGCCTGCACCTGTGCCGTTCGGCCGGCCCGCACGTCGGCCGTAAAGTTCGGCGGGATGTCGAACGCCACGCGTGCGCGGCCCGACACGACTTCCGCCATGAGCGCGCCGCGCGTCGCCACCAGGTGATCCACCTTGAACGTTTGCGAGGCGCGTAGCGCGTCGATGAAGGCGACCGATGCCGGGCCGAGGTCCTCGTTGAGCACGGCTGTCGCGACGTGCTCGACCTTCGTGTTCAGCGCGTAGCCGAAGATGGTGACCTGAACGATCGGCAGCGCGATCGCCAGGCCGAGGGTGACGCGGTCGCGCGCGACGTGCCGGAGCTCTTTGTAGAGAACCGCGCCGTACCCGCGGACGTCGAACGGATTGCGGTTCACGCGCGCAGCCTCGCGCGGGTCAAGGCGACGAAGACGTCCTCGAGACTCGGCTCGATGTGCTCGACGTTCGCGGCTGCGACGCCGAAGTCGGCGGCGATTCTCTCAGCGGCGACGTCGCTGGTGACGACGACGTGTAGCTGATCGCCGAAGATCGTCGCGTCGCGCACGTACGGTTGCTCGCGGGCGATGCCGAGCAGCGCGATCGCGTCGCGCCCGCCGACACTGTAGCGCGCGGTACCCTCGGGGGTGACGCCGGCCTGTCTCTTGAGCTCGTCCCGGCTGCCGATCGCGATCAGCTCGCCGTCGTAGATGTAGCCGACGCGGGCGCATCGCTCCGCCTCGTCCATGAAATGGGTCGTCACGAACAGCGCGACACCGCTCTCGCTCAGGCGGAACAGCAGGTCCCAGAGGTCGCGGCGCGCGACCGGGTCGATGCCGGCCGTCGGTTCATCGAGGAAGAGGACCCGCGGCTCGTGCAGCAGCGCCGCAGCCAGCGCGAGGCGTTGCTTCCAGCCGCCCGAGAGCGTAGCGGCGAGTTGGCCGCGGAATTGCGCGAGATTCGAGAACTCGATCAGCTCGTCGATGCGCTTCGAGCGCCGGGCTCGAGGCAGCGCGTAGGCACGCCCGTAGAACTCCAGGTTTTCCTCGACGGTGAGGTCGGAATAGAGCGAGAACGACTGCGACATGTAGCCGATCGTCCGGCGCACCGCGTCGCCGTTCTTGCGGATGTCGAGCTCGCAGATGCTGGCCTCGCCGCTGGTCGGCTCGACCAGACCGCAGAGCATCTTGATGGTCGTCGATTTGCCGCTGCCGTTCGGCCCGAGGAAGCCGAAGATCTCACCGCGCGACACCTCGAGGCTGAGCGCGTGGACCACGGTGCGACGTCCGTACGTCTTCGTCAGCGCGTGCGCCTCGATCGCGACGTCGGTCACGGCACCGCGACGTCGACCGTCGTTCCGGCGTGGAGCCGGCGCTGCGGATCGTGAACCCGCACTTTGACGCCGAACGACAGCACCGCGCGGTCGCTCGCGGTTTGGACGTTTTGCGGGGTGAACTGGGCTTGCGAATCGACCTGTTCGACCACGCCGTCGAAGGCGGCGTCCGGCATCGCATCCGAGCGTACGGCGAGGTGCGCCCCCACTGTCACGCGGCCGAGCTTCGCTTGCGGGACGTAGATTCGCGCGTACGGGTTCCCGGCTTCGTCG
The DNA here is from genome assembly GCA_937910425.1 of uncultured candidate division WPS-2 bacterium. Classification (GTDB taxonomy): domain Bacteria; phylum Vulcanimicrobiota; class Vulcanimicrobiia; order Vulcanimicrobiales; family Vulcanimicrobiaceae; genus Vulcanimicrobium. Next base: position 201 of record CALEOJ010000355.1, on the reverse strand, counting down.
ATCGTCGCGATCGACGCCCCGGGCGCGACCAGGTCGCCGGGATGCAGGTCCAGCGCGGTCACGACGCCGTCCGCGGGCGCGCGTACGACGGCCTCGTCCAGCCGCACGCGTGCGGCGGTGACGTCGGCTTGGGCCGCGCGTACCGCCGCCTTGGCTTCGCGCACTTGATCGGGACGAGCTCCGGCCGCCAGAGCGCGATAC
>CALEOJ010000354.1 GCA_937910425.1 uncultured candidate division WPS-2 bacterium | reverse complement strand
AAACGGGGCCGTGCTGGCCGGGACGTCGGCGCGCGGTCCCGGGTAGCCCAGCCGCTCCCAAATCGCGCTGTGTCCGGCCGGATCGGCAACGCTGTACGCCGCGAACAGCGAGAGCCGCGCGAATGCATCGAACGCCGGCCGCAGCGGTCCGATGCGCGCCATCCGCAGCAACGCGCGCTCGCGGCTCGCGTGGTCGAGCTGCGCGAAGGGTCGCGCGCGGCCCGCGAGCGCGAGGCCCACAAGCGGATTTGCGAGGAGGTTCAGGGCCAGCAGCAGCTTCTTGCGGCGATGCGGCGCGAGCCGCTCGAGCGCGCCGGCGACCAAAGCGCGCGTCCCCGCCGCGTCGGCATCGACCGGGGCAAACGTGTCGGCGAGCGCGTCGAGCGTCGACCTTTGTCGGGACTCATTCCCCAAAGCAATCGGCCGATTCGCCGGGACGGATGTCGGCTCCGCCGCCCGAAAAACGGCTCATCCGTGCGCTACTAGGCCAAAGTACTGTTCGTGGCGAACATTGTCGTGATGCTGGCGCAGACCGAACTCCTAAACGACGTCCAGCGCGCGGCCGTCGAGCATACCGATGGGCCCGTGCTGATCTTCGCGGGCGCAGGGTCCGGCAAGACCCGAGTACTCACCCACCGGATCGCGTACCTCCTCGAAAAGAAGCACGTCTTCCCCGACCGTATCCTCGCGGTGACCTTCACCAACAAGGCGGCGGGAGAGATGAAGGCGCGGCTTGAGCGGATGGTCGGCCCCGCTGCGCGCGATCTCTGGGTCGGGACGTTCCATAGCATGTGCGTCCGGATGCTGCGCCGCGACGGCCGCAAGATCGGTATCTCGCCGAACTTCGCCATCATGGACGACGCCGACCAGCGCGCGATCGTCCGCGACGTCATCGCCGACCTCGACTACGACGAGCGCCAGATCACCCCGGGCGCCGCGCTCGCCGAGATCTCGAAGGCGAAGAACAACCTTTGGTCGCCCGAGCAGTACGAGGAGAAGAACCCCTCGTTCGCCGGCGAGCGCTATGCCAACGTCTATCGCGAGTACGACCGGCGCCTGGCCGAGTCGAACGGGCTCGACTTCGACGACCTGATCGCCTACGCGATCAAGCTGCTCGACGAAGACGAAGACGCGCGTACCCGGTACCAGACCAAGTTCAAGTACGTGCTGGTCGACGAGTACCAGGACGTGAACTACGCGCAGTACCGCCTGGTCGCGACGCTGGCGAAGGAACACGGCAACATCACGGTCGTCGGCGACGACGATCAGTCGATCTACTCGTGGCGCGGCAGCGATTACCGCATGATCCTGCGCTTCGAGGAAGACTTCCCCGGCGCAACCGTCTTCAAGCTCGAAGAGAACTACCGCTCGACCCAGACGATCCTCGAAGCGGCGAACGAGCTGGTCGTCCACAACGCCGGCCGTCAGCCGAAGACGCTGTTCACCAAGCGGTCCGAAGGCGAGAAGCTGACCGCGTTCCAGGCCGAATCCGAGCGCGCCGAAGTGCGCTACGTGATGGAGAAGGTCAAGGAGCACGTCCGCGAGGGCGCGGCCTACCGCGACTTCCTCGTCCTCTACCGCACGAACGCGCAGTCACGGTATTTCGAAGAAGGCTTCCTCGCCGAAGGCATCCCCTACCGGGTCGTCGGCGGCGTCGGCTTCTACGCGCGCATCGAGGTCAAGGACATGCTGTCCTACCTCCGCTACATCGTCAACCCGTCGGACGCGGTCGCGTTCCGCCGCATCGTCAACGTGCCGCGCCGCTCGATCGGACAGCAGACGCTGGCGTCGCTGCTCGAAGCCGCGAACCAGGGCGGCGTCTCGGTCGGACAGGCCGTCTTCGATTCGAACTTGCTCAAGCGGGCGGTTCCGAAGAAGCAGCGCGAGCTCGAGCGCTTCGCCGAGTTGATCAACGATCTGCGTGAGAAGGCGTCCTCGTTCAGCGTGAGCGAGCTGCTGATCGCGGTGATGGAGGAATCCGGTTACCTGCGCGAGCTGCAGGCCGACGAGACCCCAGACGGCCGCGCGCGGATCGAGAACCTGCAAGAGCTGGTCAGCGTCGCCCGCGAGTTCGAGCAGAACCCCGATACCGGCTCGACGATCGACGACTTCCTCTCGAACATCGCGTTGATCAGCGACATCGACACACTCGATCCGGACTCGTCGTTCGTCACGCTGATGACGATGCACGCGGCGAAGGGGCTCGAGTTCCCGATCGTCTTCCTGACCGGCTTGGAAGAAGGCGTCTTCCCGCACACGCGGGCGCTGACCGACATGACCGAGCTCGAAGAGGAGCGGCGCCTCGCGTACGTCGGCGTGACGCGCGCGATGGACCGGCTCTATCTCAGCTTCGCTGCGCGGCGGACGCTGTTCGGCAACACGTTCTCGCATCCCAAGTCGCGCTTCATCGAGGAGATGCCGTCGGTCGAAGTGATCGGCGGGGTCGGCATCGGACCGCGTCCGGGCGGCGGCCGCTGGCGCGAGGTCTCGATCCACGAGAACGCGGGTGCGGGCGTCGGGATGGATCTCAACCCCGGTGACAAGGTCCGTCATCCGAAGTGGGGCGAGGGAACCGTCGTCAACACGGTCGGCGCCGGCGGCGACGGCCTGCTCACGATCAACTTCCCCAACGTCGGCCAGAAGATGGTCATGCTCAAATACGCGCCGCTGGAGAAGGTCTAGCGCCTCCGCCATGCTGCGCGTCGGAGTGGCCGGCGCGCTCGGGAGACTGGGGCGCGTCGCCTGTAGCGCGATCGAGGCCGCCGACGATCTGAAGTTGTCGGCGGCGTTCGCACGCCGGGCCGGCGAGCGCGTCGATGGTGTCGAGACCGACGACGATCTGGACGCGTTCCTCGCCCGCGGGCTCGACGTCGTCGTCGATTGCACCGTCTATCCCGTGACGGTCGACGTCGTGCGCGCCGCGGTCGATGCCGGCGTGCCGGTGGTGATCGGCGCGACCGGCTGGACCGACGAGGATCTGCTCGTCCTTTCTGACCGGTGCGACGAGGCGGGCGTCCCGGCGATGTTCGTGCCGAACTTCTCGTTCGGCGCGGTGCTGATGATGCGCTTCGCGGCGCAGGCGGCACGCGTGCTCCCGCACGCCGAGATCGTCGAGCTCCATCACGACGCGAAGCGCGATGCGCCGAGCGGGACGGCGAAGCTCACCGCGCGCCGCATCCACGAAGCGGGCGCGCCGCTTCCGCCGATCCACTCCGTGCGGCTGCCCGGTTTGGTCGCGCACCAGGAGACGATCTTCGGCGGCACCGGCGAGACGCTCACGATCCGCCACGACTCGCTCTCGCGCGAGTCGTTCGGCCCCGGCATCGTCGCGGCGGTCCGGGCGGTCGGTTCGCAGCGCGGCCTCGTCGTCGGCCTCGACGGCATCGTCGATGGGATGCTCGCGTCGTGAAGGTCGCGCTGATCGGTGCGACCGGGGTCGTCGGCGGGATGATCTTGCGCGTGCTCGAGGAGCGGAACCTCCCCGTCGACACGCTGCTCGCGTACGCCTCGCGCGAGCGTGCCGAGGGGCTCTCGTTCCGCGGGGCCGGGCTTCCGGTCCACGCTGCGACGCGCGAGCGGCTGCTCGCCGACCGGCCCGACGTTGCGTTCTTCGCCTCGAGCGACGACGCCAGCGCAGAGCTCGCCGGCGCGCTGGTCGACGCCGGAACGATCGTGATCGACAACTCGGCGACGTTCCGCATGGCGGAGGACGTCCCGCTCGTCGTCCCCGAGGTGAATCCGCACGCGATGCACGCGGACCATCGCATCTTCCCGGTCGCGAACTGTACGGCGATCGTGCTGACCGTCGCGCTGGCGCCGATCGAACATGCCTGGGGCCTGCGCAGCGTGCGCGTCGCGACCTATCAAGCGGTGAGCGGCGCGGGGCGCGCCGGGCTCGACGCTCTGGTACGCGAGGAGCGCGGCGAGGCGCCGGACGGCACGTTCGCCGCGCCGATCTACCGCAACGTCGTGCCGCAAGTCGGCGGTTACGACGGCGACGGCGACACGGGCGAAGAGAAGAAGGTCGTCGCCGAGACGCGCAAGATGCTCGGCCGCCCCGATCTCCACATGGCGGCGACGACGGTGCGCGTTCCGGTGATGCGGGCGCACAGTGAAGCGGTCTTCTTCGAGACCGAGCTGCCGGCGAGCGTCGACGCAATGCACGAGGCGCTCCGCAGCGCACCGGGCATCGTCCTGCACGAGCACGGGATCGTCACGCCGCGCGACGTCGAGGACACCGACCTCGTACACGTCGCGCGCGTCCGCGCCGAAGTCGGCGATCGGACCGACACGCACTTCCAGATGTGGGTCGTCGGCGATCAGCTCCGCAAAGGCGCCGCCACCAACGCCGTCCAGATCCTCGAACTCCTCATCGCCCGCGGCCGCTTCGACGCCACCCAGCCCGATGCCACCCAGCCCGATGTCACCCTGACCCTTCGACAAGCTCAGGGGAAGGGCGAACGATCGTGAACGTCGTTGTGCTGAAGTTCGGGGGGTCTTCGCTGGCGACGCACGAGCTGCGTGAGATCGCGGCGTCGCGGGTGCTGGATGCCGTGCGGCGCGGTGACTCACCGGTTGTGGTGTGCTCGGCGTTGGGACGCGCGCCGGATCCGTATGCGACCGACTCGCTCGCGGAACTGCTCGGGCCGGTGCGCAGCGGCCCGAACCGCGATCTGCTGCTCGCGTGCGGTGAGGCGATCGCGTGCGCGGTCTTCGCCGAGCTGCTCTGCGCGCTCGGCATCCCGGCGCAAGCGATGAACGGACTGCAGGCCGGGATCACGACCGACGAAAAGTACGGCGACGCGGAGATCGTCGAGGTCGATCCGCAGCCGATCCGGGCGGTGCTCGCGCGCGGGGTCGTTCCCGTCGTCACGGGATTCCAGGGCGGGGCGCCTGACGGCTCGACGACGACGCTGGGGCGCGGCGGCAGCGATCTGACCGCGGTCGCGCTCGGCGACGCGCTGGGCGCGCACTCGGTCGAGATCTTCACCGACGTCTCCGGCGTGATGACCGCCGATCCGCGCCGCGTCGCCGGCGCGCATCCGCTCGACCGCGCGACCCAGGCCGAGTTGGTCGAGCTGGCCGGAAACGGCGCCAAGGTGATGCATCACAAAGCCGCCGAACTCGCGCACGCGACCCGCACGCCGTACGTGGTCAAAGGCTTGCGCAGCGGCGTCGGCACCACGATCGACGACAGCGCGCCGGTCGATGCCAACCGTCCTGTCTCGGGACTTACCGTCATCCACGACGTGACGTTCTGCCGCATCATCCAAGGTCTCACCGAAGACGCCGTCCGCGCCGACGTCGACCGCGACGTCCTCGCGCGCGTCGCCGAGCGCGGGATCTCGATCGACATGGTGAACGTCAACGACGCGGGCGTGTTCTTCATCGTCGACGACGAGGCCGCCGACGCGGTGCGGCCGGCGCTCGCCGACCTCAACCTGGCGCTGCGGATGCGGCCGCACTGCGCGAAGATCTCGGTGGTCGGTGCAGGGATGCGCGGCACGCCCGGCGTCATCTATCGTGTCGTGAAGGCCGTGACCGACGCCGGAGTCGAGATCATCCACTCGACCGACTCCAACATCACCATCTCGATCCTGGTCCCCGCCGCTCAGTCGCTCACCGCCGAGCAGGCGCTGCACGACACGTTCCGGCTCGGGCGCGGAGCCGTCGCGCGATGAAAGCGCTCGGGCGCATTCTGACCGCGATGATCACGCCGTTCGACGCGACCGGCGCGGTCGATCTCGAGGAGGCGGTGCGGGTCGCGCAGTTTCTCGTCGAACGCGGCAACGACGGTGTCGTCGTCGCAGGCTCGACCGGCGAAGGGAACGCGCTCGAGACGGCCGAGAAGCTCGCGCTGTTCGGCGCGGTCAAGAGGGCGCTGGGAGCCAGCGGAACGGTCGTCGCGGGGACCGGCGGAAACAACACGCGCCAATCGATCGAACTGACGAAAGCGGCCGAACAGCTCGGCGTCGACGCGGTGCTCCTGACCGTCCCGGCGTACGTCAAGCCGACGCAGGACGGGATGCTCGCGCACTTCGGCGCGATCCTCGAGGCGACCGCATTGCCGGCCGTGATCTACAACATCCCCGGGCGCACGGCGGCGAACATGCTGCCCGCGACGTTCACGGAGCTCTCGCGCCGGCATGCGAACGTGGCGGGGATCAAGGAGTCGACCGGCGACGTCAACCAGTTCACCGCGATCCTGCGCGAGCGCGCCCGTCCCGACGTGACGTTCTGGTCCGGCGACGACTACATTTTCCTGCCGACCCTCGCCATCGGCGGCTACGGACTGATCTCCGTTGCGGGGCACCTCTGCGGGCGCGAGCTGCGCGCGATGGCCGACGCCTTCGACGCCGGCGACGTCGACACGGCCGCGCGCATCCATCAGGATCTCGCACCGCTCATCGCCGCGCTGTTCACGATCACGAACCCGATCCCGGTGAAATGGGCGATGGGAACCTACGGTTTCGCCGTCGGCCCGTGCCGCTCGCCACTCAGCGCGATGCCGCAGGAGCTCAAGGCGACGCTCGAGCCGCTGATCGCACCGTACCGCCCGGCCGTCCTTTCGCGTTGATCGTGCTCGGCTGCCGCGTCGACGCGGTCGGGCGCGACGAAGCGGTCGAGCAGATCGCCGCGCTTGCGAATGCGGGCGGCGCGGCGCTGGTCGTGACGCTCGGCGTCGAGATGGTGATGGCGGCGCAGCGCGACGCGGAGTTTCGGCGCATCGTGAACGGTGCCGCGCTGGTCACGTGCGACACGGTCGGACTGATGCTGGCGTCGCGTTTGCGCGGCGGCCCGCTGCGCGAGCGGGTCACCGGCGTCGAGCTCGTCG
>CALEOJ010000353.1 GCA_937910425.1 uncultured candidate division WPS-2 bacterium | reverse complement strand
GCTCTTCCGATCTCCGCATATGCACGCATACCTGCGTTGGCTCGAGGCACAGGTCCGCAACGTGGTTGGTCCGGTAATGCCCACGTTCGTCAACACGTTCGAGTCGAAGGTCCCTTCCGCGCTCCCCGAGTGGGCGATGGGCAACTGGTATCAGAGTGATGCGTACGCGATCGGCGAGCACGACCGCGCCGAGCTCGCGTTCGCGACCGCGACGCTGCGCACGCAGAACCGCGGTCCGCTCGCGTACAGCGAGTTTCAAGCCGGCTGGCTCGCCGGTCCGGCCGATCCGATGCCGCGCGCCGCCGACCCGTCGAACACCGCGCTCGCACTCGGCGAGATCGCCGGCTGGGGGATCAAAGGCCTGATCGACTTTCCGCTGCAGGACACGCTGGCGCCGTTCGGCTGGGAAGCGCCGTTCTCAAACGCGCTCTACGCATGGGATGCCGCGCTAACGATCGACCGGCTCCCGGGAAGCCGCTGGGGCACGACGGCTCGGCTCGTTCGACAGCTCGCGTTCTACGGAGCGGCTCTCGCGGACGCGCATCGCGTCGCCGATCTCGCGCTGCTCTACGACGGGCGCACGGACCCGTACGCGGCCGCGTCGCGGTTGAAGCAGTCGCTCGCGATGTGCCGGACGGCCGGGATCACGTGCGACGCGATCGATCCGCTCGCCGTGAGCGATGCGCGCTTGGCGTCGTTTCGCGCCGTCGTCGTACCGGCGGGGACGTATCCGGCGCTCGCGGCGCGGCTCGGCCGCCTCCACGTCCCCGCGATACCGTCGGTGGCCGCATTCTCCGGACCAAAGCACGCGACCGGCGTGACGGTGCTGCGCGGTGCGCACGGCACCTTCGTGGTGGTGGAGAATTGGAGCAACTCCGCGGTTCGGTACGACGCGACGTCACTCGGACTGCCGGCCGCTGCGGCCGCTGCGATCGCACCGTTCTCCCTCGCTTCGCGCGACGCGCGCATCGTCGCCGTCGGCGCCGACCTGACGTTCTTGTCGGCACGGTACTCGCCCGGGGATCGCATCACGTCGTCCTGCCCGATCACCGCGAAGGTCGCCGATGAGGCCGTCCGATTCGGGGTCGACCAGTACGATGACGCTTTGCTGCATACGTTCCGCGACGGGTCGATGTGCGAGGTCACGGCACGCTTCGGCTCCCGCGTTCGCCACTGGAATCTCAGCTCGATACAGTCGCTCGCTCCGGCCCCTGACGCTGAGGTGGAAGCGAGGCTCTTTACGATCGGGGGCACCTTCGCGCGCGTCCCGTATCTTCATTTGGCTCCGAAAGCGCAGATCCGGAACGTGCACGTCGACGACTCGCGGCCGCCGGGGATCGACGCATATCGCGCGGACGTCTTCGAGGACGGCGAGCAAGACGTCGTTCTGCAGAACGATCGCGTCATCGCGATCGCGGCACCGGCGGGCGGCGGCCGCGTCGTCGCGTTCGGCGAGTACGCGCCGCGGGACACGGGACCGCCGACGTTCCTCAGCTCGATGTTCGACGCGACCGGCGCGCTGCGCGACGACGTCGCGATTCAACCTCCGCCTTCAATGACCGACCGCATCGCGAAGTACACGCACGACTATCCTGCGGGCACGTTCAACCGCGCCTATGCGACCTGCACGTTTCACAGCGAGCGCGGCGCCGGCGCCTACCTCTGGTACGACGCCCCGGACGTCGCCCCGTCCGGCGGCCGGTTCGAGAAGCTGATCATGCTCGCGTCGCGCAACGACCGGCTGATCGTCGACGAGCGCTTCACTCCAAGCGAGCCGGCGCCCGCGCAGCGCGCCGTTTCGCTTTCGGCGATCTCGACGTTTCGGCCGGCCACTGAGCAAGGTTACGTCGTCGCGGGACCGGACCGTTTGCCGATCGGCCGGCCGAGCGAGATCGATCCGCGGTCGGGCGGTGTAACCCTCGAAAGCGCGTCTGCCGGCGACGCACGCGTGTCGGTCGCTTGGCGTCCCGATGACGTGACGGCAGCTTCCTGGACGCCCACGCAGAGCAACGGTACGATTCGTCTCGCGTTCGCACCCGGCGGCTGGCGTCGCGTCACCTATGCCTTCAGGACCTTTGCGAGCGCCGACACCGCGCGGGGCTTCGGCGAAGCGGAGCGGGCTTGGGTTGCCGCGAATCGACCTCCGTCCAGCGAGAACGGGGAAGTGGCGAAATGGTATACGCAGTCGCCTCAAAAGCGACCGAGTGAGAGCTCATGTGGGTTCGAGTCCCACCTTCCCCAGTGAATGACGTCACCGATTTCCAGCGCGAGTCGTACCGGATCGACGAACAGATCTGGAACGCGCTCGCGCTGCGCTCCGGCGAGCGCGCGATCTTCCTCGGCCTGGCGAACGACGGTGCCTGGGTACGGCGCGCCGTCGAGATCGGCGCCACCGTCACCGTCGTCGCATCGACCGACGCGCAGATCGCCGCGGTCGAGCGGCTCGGCGCGAGCGCGATGCGCGGCAGCGCGACGATGATCGCCGCCACCGAGGGCAGCTACGACGTCGCGGTCGCGATGCATTACCTGCACGAGATCGATCCCGGCTTTCACGCGCACGTCGTCTCCGAGCTCGCCCGCGTCGGGCGTCGCGTCGCGATCGTCGAACCCTCGCCGCCGGCGGATGCGCTCGGCAAGCGGATCGCCGCGCTGTACTCGCGCGCCAAGCGCGAAAACGGGCAGTTCGAGGGCTATCAGACGATCGACTATTGGCGCAAGCTGCTGGCGATCGTGAAAGCCGAGGTGTGGCAAAACCTGTTCACCTTCACCAAGCTCCCGCCCAGGAAAGCGGTCGCGGAGACGGTCTCGCTGGTGCTCGACGCGATGGCGATCGAGGATCTGCCGCAGGGTTATCTCGACGAGTTGCGCGCGCTCGCGGCACGTCCGGACGCACAGCTGCTGCCGCTCTCGCGAATCGTGCTCGTCGGGACCGCCGCCGGCGTCACGCTCGGGTCCGGCAACGCGGAACCGTTCCGCAAAGACGTCGCCC
>CALEOJ010000352.1 GCA_937910425.1 uncultured candidate division WPS-2 bacterium | reverse complement strand
CCCGGGCCGGTTCTCGGCATAGACGGCGAGCCGGTCGCCGGGACGCAGCCCGGCGTCGCGCAGGCGCGCCGCGACGCGCAGCGAGGCGTCGCGCAACTGCGCGTACGAGACGCCGTCGAGCGCGAGCGCATCGGGCCGTGCGGCGGCGTGCGCGTCGAGGGCGTCGAGGACCGAGCGCGTCATCCCGCGCCCCTTCGCTCACGCACCGAGCCGGTCCGCCAGCTCGCCGAGGTCGCGCACGGCGAGATCGATCTCCGGCGCGGCGGCCGCATCGTGCGTCTGTTCGGGACCGTATTCCGCCGGGCGCGCGACGAACGCCGTGCGCATCCCCGTTGACGCGGCCGCTTTCAGGTCGCCGTTGTGCGCGGCGACCAGCATCACGCGCTCCGGTGTCGTTGCGAGCAGTTCGACGGCGCCGCGGTAGGCTTCGGGATCGGGCTTGTAGTGACGGAACAGCTCCGCCGAAAAGATCACGTCCATCGGCAGCGGTGCGCTCTTCGCGAGATCCGCGAGCAGCCGCACGTTGCCGTTCGAAAGCGTGCCCAGGATGTAGCGCGTTCGCAGCCGCGTCAGCCCGGCGACGGTGTCCGGCCACGGCCGCAACCGGTGCCAGCGGTCGACGCACCAGCGGCGCGCGTCCCCGTCGAGCGCGCCGGCGATGTTGAACTGGTCGGCGAGCGCGTCGAACGACTCCCGGTGCAGCACGTCGAGCGAGGTCCACGGCCGCTCGCCGCGGCGAACGCGGTCCATCGAGGGCATGTACATCCCGCGCCAACGGTCCACCAGCGCAGGCCAATCGACGATGAGACCGCGCTCGGAACCGAACGCGGTCAGGTCTTCGATCAAGCTGGCCCGCCAGTCGACGAGCGTCCCGAAGACGTCGAAGACCAGCGACTCGACCCGGCTCAGGTCAGGTGAGGTACTGATGGAACCACGCAGGCGGGCGCGTCACTGGTAGAGGTGGCCGCAGGCGGTGGCGCGCGAACCGGCCGCGTTCGTGGAGAAGACGACGACGTTGTAGTTGCCCGAGAGCAGCTTGTCCTCGGGCGCTTTGACGACGGAGCGCGAGGCGCCGTCCTTCATGTCGGTCAGGTAGTACGCCGGCCCGCTGGAGCCGATATCGTCGCACGAGGGACCGCGATAGAAGCGCACCGACTGCACGCGGCCCGGGATCGTCCCATGGAGCTCGACGAGGACGCGGGTGTTGGCACCGCCGTTGAACAGGGTCACCGTCCCGACCTGACCCGAGTTGTTGACCTCCTCGATGCCGCGCTGTGTGCCGGCCCCCGGATCGCCGGGGGTCTGCGCGGACGCCGCGGCGGTGGTGAGCAGCGCCGCGGCGAGCGCGGCAACGAATCGCTTCATGAAGCCTCCTCGAGCTAGGGCCGTCCGCGGACGGGAGCTCGGATGCTTCGGCCTGGGCGAGGAGTGGGGCCTTCACCGCGGAAGGCGCGTCCATGGACCGACCGCTGTTTCTTCTCGGCGTCCTTGCCGCGTCGTTCGCCGCCGCGGCGCCCGCGCGAGCCGCCGACGCCCCCGTCGCGACGATCGAGGACTTGGTCGCCGCGAATCGGATCCTGGCGCACGAGAACGTGGTGGACGGTTTCGGCCACGTCAGCGCGCGTGATCCGCAGAACGCGAACCAGTACTGGCTCTCCCGGAGCATGGCGCCCGCGCTGGTGACCGCTGCCGACATCATGACCTACGACCTCGACAGCACCGCGCTCAACGCCAACGGCCGCACGAGTTTTCTCGAGCGCTTCATCCACGGCGCGATCTACAAGGCGCGGCCCGATGTCAAGGCGGTCGTGCACGCGCACACGCCCGCGGTGATCCCGTTCGGAGTCTCGACCGTGCGCTTGCAGCCGGTCTTCCATCTGGCCTCGTTCATCGGCGCCGGCGCTCCGGTGTTCGAGATCCGCGACGTGGGCGGCCCAGCGACGGACTTGCTGGTGAAGACGAATCCGCTCGGCGATGCGCTCGCGCGGACGCTGGGAAACGCGAACATTGCGCTGATGCGCGGCCACGGAATGGTCGCAGTGGGAAGCTCGATCCCCGAAGTGGTCTTCCGCGCCTACTACACGGGACAAGACGCCCAGCTGCAGTCCGAAGCGCTCCGGCTCGGCGGACGCCCGACCTATCTCAACGCGGAGGAGGCGAGCAACGCCTCGCAGACCGTCACCGGACTGATCGACCGCGCCTGGCAGCTCTGGAAACGCGCCGCCGCGTCGCCGTAGGCTAGGTTCTGTTCCTGGCGTTCTTGTATGCGAGATCGTGCGGGTCGAGCGACAACCAGAAGACCGTGCGAGTCGGCGTCGCTAGCGTACTGAGCGATGCGCTTCTCAACCCGTTTTCAGCGCTCGCGATTGAAGCGATTGCGCCACATCGCGCGCTCGGACTGGTCGTCGTCGGCACGCTTGCGGTGACACGCGTCGCAGACCGTCTTCTTGGTCGGGATCGGATACGGCGTCTTGTTCCAGCGGTGCTGCAGATCGTGCACGAGGTGAGCCGCACGGTGGCAGCTCGGACAGACGAAGTGCTCGCCGTCCGGCAGCAACGCGGGATCGGCCGACGTCCACGTCTCGAGCGCTCCGTGGTAGTGCGGCCCGCACGCGAGCCTCTCCTGATAGATCCGTCGCTGCGCCGCAGCAGCGTCCACCGCGTCTGTTGCGGCACGTTCGTCGTCGGCGCGGCACTCCGGACAGATCGAGGCGCGCAGCGTCCGGACGTCTTTGAGCTGCTTGCACCTGCCGCACCGGAACTCGATCGAAGCCATCGACCGTCCATCTAGTGAAAGTTCCTTGCCCGCACCTTCTCGGTCGTGCCGTGGGCGTCGAGGGTCCAGCAGCGCTTCATGATCATGTCGATGCAGCCGTGCTCCTTCTGCAGCACGCCCTCGATGATCAGGCACTGCGAACCGCGGATCGTGCGGCGATAGCGCTCGTAGACGTCTGGTCGGACGATCACGTTCACCAGGCCCGTCTCGTCCTCGATCGTCAGGAAGACGAAGCCCTTCGCGGTGCCCGGCCGCTGGCGCGTGATCACGAGGCCGCCGATCTTGCAGACGAGGTTCTTCGGCATCGCGGGCAGACGGCTCGCGGCGAGCACGTTCTGCGAATCGAGGAACGGGCGCACGTGCGCGATCGGCTGGATGTCGCTGACGCCGGTCGCGTGAATGTCGAGCGTCGTCTGCTCGACCGCGCTCAGCGCGGGTAAAGCCGGCTCGGGCTCGTTCTCGATCTCCATCGCGCGCCCGAGCTCGCCGCGCGCCTCGCGCTCGTCGAGGCCGCGCAGCGCCCACATCGCTTCGCGCCGCGTCGGAAACCACCGCGCGAACGCGCCGGCCGCCGCGAGGTTCTCCAGCGCGTCACGCTCGAGCTCGGTACGGCGCGCGAAATCAGGCAGATCCGTGAATTCGCCGCGGCCACCCTTCGACAGGCTCAGGGTGACATGAGGGTTGTCGCTGCAGGTGAGTGCGCGTTCCAGCCGGCTGCGCTGCACCTCGCCCATTCCGCGCACGAGGTGGAACCCCAGCCGTAGCGCGCCGTCGTTGTCGACGAAGCTCCACCACTCGCTCTCGTTGACGACGATCGACTTCACCACGACGTCGTGGCGGCGTGCGTCGTTGACCAGCACCTCGGTCGAGTAGAAGCCCATCGGCTGCACGTTGAGGATCGCCGCGCAGAAGATCGCCGGCTCGTGACACTTCACGTACGCCGACGCGTAGGCGAGCAGCGCGAACGAGGCGGCGTGCGACTCCGGGAAGCCGTAGTCGGCGAAGCCTTCGAGCATGTGAAAGAGCTTGTCGGCATCGTCGCGCGGGATGCCGTTCCGCACCATTCCCTCCACCAGCGGTGGATAGAGCTCGGCCATCCGCTCGCGCGAGCGCTTGTGCCCCATCGCGCGCCGCAGGCGATCCGCTTCCCCCGCGCTGAATCCGGCCGCTTCCATCGCCATGCGCATCCCCTGCTCTTGGAAGAGCGGGACGCCGAGCGTTCGTTCCAAGATCGGCTTCAGCTTGGGATGCGGATACGTCACCGGCTCTTGCCCATTGCGGCGGCGCAGAAACGGATGGATCATGTCGCCTTGGATCGGGCCGGGCCGAATGATCGCGACCTGCATCACGAGGTCGTAGAAGCGTTCCGGTTTCAAGCGCGGCAGCATCGACATCTGCGCGCGCGACTCGACTTGGAAGACGCCGATCGAATCGGCACGCTGCAGCATCTCGTAGGTCGGACGGTCGTCCGGCGGGATGTCGTTCAGCGAGAGCGGGCCGCGCTCGGGGTAGCGCCGGCGGTGAAGCGCGAACGCATCGCGCAGCAGCGAGAGCATCCCGAGTCCGAGCAGATCGATCTTGATCAGACCCAAGTCGGAGAGGTCGTCCTTGTCCCATTGCACGATGGTGCGGTCGCGCATCGTCGCCCACTCGACCGGTGCGACCTCGACCAGCGGCGAGCGCGTGATCACCATCCCGCCGCTGTGGATCCCCATGTGCCGCGGGAAGCCGTCGATACGCCGGCAGATCGTCAGCAGCAGCGTGCCGAGCTCGCCGCCGACCGGCCCGCGGAGATGCTTGTCATCCTGAGCCTGTCGAAGGGCGGGGTCCGCGCCATCGGCATCATGGAAGCCTGGGACGAGCGGCGCTTCCTCGGCGCGCGAGTGGAAGACGTTCGAGCCCGCATCGAGGTCGCGCCGCTTCGCGACGGAGTGCGGGAGCGGTTTGGCCGTATCGTGCACGGCGCCGACCGCGCCGGCGAGCGACTCGCGCGCGTCGTACTCGCGCACGATCGCGTCGACCTGTCCGAGCGTCAGCCCCAGCGCTTTGCCGACGTCGCGGATCGCCGAGCGCGTGCGGTAGGTGATCACCTCCGCCGCCATCGCCGCGTGCTCGCGCCCGTAGTGCTCGTAAACGTACTGGATCACCTGCTCGCGGTCTTGGTGCGCGAAGTCGATGTCGATGTCGGGGACCTCGCCGCGCTCCTCGCTGAGAAAGCGCTCGAACAGCAGCCCGCTCGCGACCGGATCGATCGCGGTGATCCCGAGCGCGTAGCAGACCGCCGAGTTTGCCGCCGAGCCGCGTCCTTGCGCGAGGACGCCCAGCCGCCTCGCGGCGTTCGCGATGTCCCACACCACCAGGAAGTAGCCGGCGAGATCCATTCGCGCGACGATCCCGAGCTCGTACTCCAACTGGCGCTCGACCTTGGGGTCGAGCGGTTGCGCGTACCGCTCTTTCGTGCCCGCGTAGACGAGCGTGCGCAGATACGACTGCGCCGACGTCTCGCCGGCGGGGATCGAGTAGAGCGGAAATTCGCCGTGCAGCTTGTCGAGCCGGAAGGTGCAGCGCTCGGCGATCGCCAGCGTGTTCGCGATCGCGAGCGGAAACTCGGCGAACAGCCGCGCCATCTGCGCCGGCGTCTTGAGATGGTGCTCGTGATTCGGGCGCAGCAGCGTCCCCGCGTTCTGCAGCGCCGTGGTGTACTTCACGCAGGTCAGCACGTCGCACAGCCGCGCGTCCTCGCGCGTCGCGTACGCGACGCCGTTGGTCGCGACGTAGGGGACGTCGAGCCGCATCGCGAGCCGCACCAGCGCGCGGATCAGCGCCGGATCTTCGGGCCGCACGTGGTGTTGCAGCTCGAGATAGAAGCGCCCCGGGAAGAGGTCGCGCAGGCGCGCGCCCAGCGCGACCGCGGCGTCGGTGTCGCGGCGCAGCAGCGCCTCCTCCACCAGGCCGTTGCGGCCGCCGGAGAG
>CALEOJ010000351.1 GCA_937910425.1 uncultured candidate division WPS-2 bacterium | reverse complement strand
CACCGAGATCTACACTCTTTCCCTACACGACGCTCTTCCGATCTATCAAGGACGATTTCGTCCGCTTCTTGCAGGACGCGAAGGCTGGCGGGTGGCGCGTCGCGGGCTACGGTGCCGCCGCGAAGGCGACCACACTGCTCAACTTCGCGGGCGTGGGCGCGGATCTGCTCCCGTACGTCGCCGACAAGAGCCCGCACAAGCAGGGCCACCTCATCCCCGGCGTGCGCGTGCCGATCGTCGCACCCGATCGTCTCCGCGCCGACCGGCCGGACTACATCGTGATCTTCCCGTGGAACGTCGAGGCCGAGATCCGCGCCGAGCTGGACGACGTGCACGGCTGGGGCGGCCGGTTTGCGCTCGCCATCCCCCAGCTACGGATCGACGCGTGAGG
This sequence comes from uncultured candidate division WPS-2 bacterium, assembly GCA_937910425.1. Lineage (GTDB taxonomy): Bacteria > Vulcanimicrobiota > Vulcanimicrobiia > Vulcanimicrobiales > Vulcanimicrobiaceae > Vulcanimicrobium. The sequence continues at coordinate 5,990 of CALEOJ010000351.1, read as the reverse complement.
GATCGAACACCGGCAGCGCGTGGTCGCGCGGTGAGATGACGCTCGGCGCGAGCGGCCACGGAATCGCGAGCAGCGGGCTATCGTACCGGTATCCCGCCGCGGCGGCGGCCGTATACGGCGTCGAGATGAGATAGTGCAGCGCCGATCCGTCGCGCAGCGTCTGATAGCCGTGGGCGAGCCCGGCCGGTACATAGAGCGCGGTCTCATCGTCCTCGCTGAGCGCGAACGCCTCATAGCGACCGTACGTCGGCGACGCCGGGCGCACGTCCACCAGCACGTCGTAGACGGCACCCCGCGTGCAGCGGATCAGCTTGGTCTCGGCGTGCGGTTCGCACTGCAGGTGCAGCCCGCGGATCGTCCCGGCCCGCGCGTTGTGCGCTTCGCCGTGCTGCGGCCAGCTCGCGACCAGTCCCAGCGCCGCGAACGCTGCGGCATCAAACGTGCGCGTGAACCAGCCGCGCTCGTCGCGCTCGCGCCGCACCGGAATTTTGAGCACCCCGTCGAGAGAGGCGCAGATGACGTCCATTGCCGATAGCGGTTTCTGGCAGGGGCGCCGGGTCCTGGTCACCGGGCACACGGGTTTCAAGGGCGCGTGGCTCTGCGCGTTGCTGCTGCGGCGCGGTGCGGCGGTCGCCGGGATCGCGTTGCCACCGGATACCTCGCCGAACCTCTGGGAGCTCGCGCCGTACGCGGCCGAGGTCGACGCGCGGACGGTCGACGTGCGCGACCGCGTCGGCATCGCCGCCGTCCTCGCCGCGCTGCGCCCCGACACGGTCTTCCATCTCGCCGCACAGCCGCTCGTCCGACGCGGCTACAGCGCGCCCGTGGAGACGTACGAGACGAACGTGATGGGCACGGTGCACCTTCTCGAGGCGGCGCGGCACTGCGAGAGCCTCGCCAGCATCGTCGTCGTGACCAGCGACAAGGTCTACGCGGACGCGCCGCAGCCGGGCGGATACGCCGAGGACGCACGGCTCGGCGGCGCGGATCCGTACGCCGGGAGCAAGGCCGCGGCCGAGCTCGTCGTCGCCACATACCGCAGTGCGTTTTTCTCGCGAGCCGGCGCGGCGCGGATCGCGACCGCGCGCGCGGGCAACGTGATTGGCGGCGGCGACTTCGCGCCCGACCGGCTGATCCCCGATGCCTACCGCGCGATGGTAAGCGGTGCACCCCTGCGCTTGCGGCGGCCGAACGCAGTGCGGCCGTGGCAGCACGTGCTGGAGCCGACGCACGGGTATCTCGCGCTTGGCGAAGCGCTAGCCAAGGATCGCATCCCGGGCGGCGCGTTCAACTTCGGTCCGGACCAGGGCGCGACCAGCGTCATCGAGATCGCGCAGCGCTTCGTGTACGCGATGGGGGGTAACCCGGACGCGGCGATCGTCGTCGAGCCGAGCGACGAGCACGAAACCGACGTGCTCGAAGTCGACAGCTCGCACGCGCGCGACACGCTCGGGTGGAAGCCGCGCTGGCCGACCTCCGTCGCGGTGGACCTCTCCGCGCGCTGGTATCGTGCGTTCGTCGCCGGCGAGCGCGCCGAACGGCTCGTCTCGCGCGACCTGGACGCTTACGCCGGCTGAGTCGCGCGCAGCGGCGAGGGTGCGCGGCCGCCGAGGGCGTCCATCAGCGCCGCGAGTCCGTGCGGCTCGTACAGCCAGTCCGGCGACGCGGCGAGCGCGCTCGCAACTCCGCCGCGATGACGCGTACGCGCCTCAGTGACGCGCCCGTCCCCTGGGTGTGCGGCGTAGAGGGCGTCGAGGACCGCCAGATAGTGCGGGAGCGCGGCACCGAGCCGCTGCGCGACCAGACCGATGCGCGCGCCGACGTCGACGGTGACCGAACGGGTCGGCGCGAAGCGCGCGGCGCGCGCGAGCCGCAACGTGAAGTCCCAGTCGTCCAGGATCGGCACCGTTTCGTTGAAGCTGCCGATCCGCTCGAGCATCCCGCGGTAGAACACGATCGCGTCGAGCGGAAGCGCGTGCGCGACGTCGAGCCGTGCGACATCAGTCTCTTCACCGCCGAATGGCGCAGACTCACCGAGGAGTTCCGACGTGCTGGCCGATCCATTCGCGCGTTCGAGCACGAGCCGCGACGTCGCGAGCGACGCCATCGCACCCATCCGCGCGATCTCCTCGACCGCGCGCTCGAGGTGCTCCGGCGCGAACCGGTTGTCGGCGTCGAGGAATGCGACGTACTCGCCGCGGATCATCCGCAGTCCGAGGTTGCGAGCGGCGCCAGCGGTGTGCGTCGTCGGCAGCCGCGCATAGGATAGACGGTCCCACGCTGCGTGGGCGCGCAGCAGCGCCTCGACCGGCATCGTGCCGTGATCGACGACGACCGCCTCCCAGTGTTCCCAGCGCTGCGCGAGCAGTGAATCGAGCGCCGCGAGGAGCGGGCGCGGCTCGCCGGCGGTCTGCACGACGACGCTCACGCGCGACTCGCGCACACGGGCCGGCTCGTACGCGCGCGCGCGCGCCTGCAGGCGCTCCTCGAGCGCGGCAAACTGCTCGAGCTGCGCGGCCGCGAACGGTGATACGCCTTTGCCGCTCAGTGCGGGCGCCTGTGCGACGAGTCCGTGCAGCAGGCGCGCGACACCCGCCTCGCGACCGCGCATGCGACGCATGAACTCAGGATGGTCCATGTAGCGCTCGACGTAGGCGGCGAAATCGAGAACGTTTCGCCCTTGTCCGTGATAGGCGTCGCCGGTCCACTGGTCTGCATGGAGCCGAATGGCCATACTGGGCTGCGCGACGTAGGCGAAGCGCTTACCGGCCAGCGCCAGACGCATGATCGCCTCCCAATCGCGCGCCTCCTGCCCGTTGTCGGCATCGCCGAGCATCTCAGGCTCCAGCAGCACGTCGCGCTTGAAAAGCGCGCACGGAAAACAGAGCGGGCAGACGGTCGTGAAGTTTTCGACCAGCTCGTCACGCGCGTCGGTGTAGTCCACCGGAAACTGACCCGGCATCTGGCGCGTAGCGTAGACCGTACCGTTTTCATGGGCGAAGTACGCGTTGCAGTACACGACGTCCAGATCGGGATCACGTGCGAAGCGCTCCTCGAGCCTCGACAGGTGCGGCGGAAGGAGGAAGTCGTCGGAAGACAGGTACAAAACGTACCGGCCGCGGGCGAGCCGCAGCAGGCGGTCGCAGTTTTTTGCCGCCCCGATATTGCGCTCGTTCTGATGGAGCCGCACGCGCGGCTCGCCGCCGTACCGCTCGCTCAGCAGCTCCCACGCGCCGTCGGTAGAGCAGTTGTCGCTGACGATCACCTCGACGTTCGGGTAGGTCTGTGCGAGCGCGCTGTCGACTGCGATCGCGACGTACTTCACGTAGTTGAAGTTCGGGATCAGGACGCTGATGAGAGGATAGCGCTGGTCGGCCATCACGACCATACCTTCCACGGCGCGCGGCCGGTGTTCCAATGTTCTTCGAGAATCGTCTTGTCGCGAAGTGTGTCCATCGGCTGCCAGAAGCCGCGATGGACGAACGCCGAGAGCTTTCCATCGGCGGCGAGCCGCTCGAGCGGTTCGCGTTCCCACATCGTGTCGTCGTCGTCGATGTAGTCGAAGGCGCCGGGCGAAAGGACGAAATATCCGCCGTTGATCCAGGCTCCGTCACCTTGCGGCTTCTCGTCGAACGCGACGATCTTCTGCTCATCGAGCCGCACCGCTCCGAACCGCCCCGGCGGCTGCACCGCCGTCATCGTGGCGAGGGCGCCGGACGCCGCGTGGTGGTCGATCACGGCGCGCACGTCGACGTCGGAGAGACCGTCGCCGTACGTGAAGCAGAACGGCTCGTCGCCGAGATACCGCCGCACCCGCAGCAAGCGGCCGCCGGTCCCGGTGTAGTCGCCGGTGTCGACCAAGGTGACCGTCCAGGGTTCGGCGGTGTTGTTGTGCACGCGCATCGAGCGCTCGCGCATGTTGAAGGTGACGTCAGACGCGTGCAGGGCGTAGTTGGCGAAGAACTCCTTGATGACGTAGCCCCTATAGCCGCAGCAGACGATGAAGTCGTCGATGCCGTGCGCCGAATACGTCTTCATGATGTGCCAGAGCACCGGCCGCCCGCCGAGCTCCACCATCGGTTTCGGGCGGCTCGTCGTCTCCTCGCTGAGTCGCGTGCCGAGGCCGCCCGCCAGGATTACCGCCTTCATCCTGCTTGGGTATCGGCATCCGCGCAGCTTCCCTGTAGGCAGAGGCCGGGCACGGCGGCCGCGCCGAAGCTTACGCACCGGATGATCCCGTACTACCGGCACTTCGGTTTGGAGCGCGATCCGTTCCTCGACACCGCGGATCCGCACTTCTACCGGACGACGCCGGCGCTGGCACGCGCGCGCGACCGCCTGGTGGGCGGCGTCCTGGAGTCGCGCGGGCTGCAGGTGATCGTCGGTGATCCCGGGACCGGGAAGACCAGCCTGATGGCGCAGACCGAGCGCGAGCTGCTCGGCCGCGACGACGTCCGGCTCGGGAAGATTCTCGATCCGTCGTTCGCAACCGAGACCGAGTTCCTGCTCGGCGTCGCGCGCTCGTTCGGGCTCGCGTTGCCGCCCCGCTCGCCGGCCGCGCTGAAGAATGCGCTGAAGAACTACCTCTACGACGCGGCGGTGCTGGACGGCCTGACGATCGCGCTGCTGGTCGACGAGTCGCAGAACGCGAGCGACGAGATCTTCGAGGTCCTGCGGCTGCTGCTGAATTACGACGTTCCGCAACGCAAGCTGCTCAACATCGTGCTGTTCGGCCAAAGCGAGCTGCGGCCGCGCATCGAGGCGCGGCGCAACCTCGCCGACCGCGTCGATGAGTGGTACGAGCTCGACACGCTCGACGCGAACGAGGCGCGCGCGCTGATCGCGTACCGCGTCTCGCGCGCCGGCGGGGCCGCCGACGGCACGGCGCTGTTCGACGACGACGTGCTCGACGCGATCGTCGGTGCCTCGGCCGGAACGCCGCGCCGCCTGCTCACGCTCGCCCACGCGACGCTGCGTGAGGCCGCGGCGTACGGACGGCCGCGCGCGACCCGCACCGATGCCGAAGCCGCCGCCCGGTTGCGCGGTTTGGCGATCCCCAAAGCCGGACCGTCCTCGAACGGCGTCGCGCCCTCCGCGCAGCCCGCCGCCGATGCGGGCGAGCCCGCGCGGCGTTGGTGGCAGTTCCCCTGGTTGGCGGCCTTCCGCATGCGATGAGCGCGCGCGAGATCGACGTCGACGAGCTGTTCGACCGGAACGCCGACAACCGGCTCCTGGACCGGCGGCGCCACGAAGAACTGGGCCTGCCGCCGCTCGCCACCCCGACCTCGTTGACCCCTGCGCGCTTCGGCCCTGAATCGATGCTCGGCGGCGTTCCGATCGCCGCGCCGCGCGGCCCGATGCTGCGCGTCGCACTCGAGGCGCGCCCGGACCGCGAGCTGATCCCCGGCGCCGTGGTGACCGTGGTCGCCGAGCTCGCCGACGACGGCGACACCGACGCCGACGACGTTCGGCTGCGGGTCGGGATACCACCCGAGTGCGAAGCGGTCGCCGGGTCGTTCGCGCGCGACGGGATCGAGCTCGACGGCGAAGCGCTGCTCGGCGAAGGCTTGCGCCTCGGCACGATCCCGGCCGCCGGCTCCATCCGACTTCGCTTCGTGATGCGCGTCCTGCCGGGGACCGAGCCGATCGACGTCGCGGCCCACGCCGAGGCGCCGGGGGTCCCCGCGATCGCGGCGCCGACGTTGCGCCTGACGCGGCGCTCGCATCACACCGCGTTCGACGCGCCGCGCCCGTTCTTCGAGCTGGAGGCTGGCGAACGCGACGCGGAGCTATCCGCCGAGGCCGCCGAACCCGCCGCGGCGCCGGGCGGCGCGATCGACGCGGTCAGCGACGCACCGGCCGCGCCTCCGGTCGAGCCGCCCCCGGCCGACGCGGAGCCGTCTCCGGAACCCGAACGCGAACCCGCCCCCGAACCGGAGCCCGAACCGGAGGCCGCGCCCCAGGCGGTATCGGTAGCCGAACCTGCGCCG
>CALEOJ010000350.1 GCA_937910425.1 uncultured candidate division WPS-2 bacterium | reverse complement strand
GCGGCGCACGCTGCGCCTCGTGTTCAGCCGCCCGAGCCGCCTGCGGCGGCTGATCGCGCTCGGACCGCGCGGCTGGCTCGCGACGGCGCGGTTTCTCGGCGCGGTGGTTCCGCGCGCGGGACGCGAGCTGGCGCTGATCCGCGAGCGTGCGGCGCGCATTCCGGATCCGCTGCTGCGCGAACAAGCGCTGGCGTCGATCGACGGCAAGGCGTACCACGTGCAGGGCGGCTGCATCCTGGCAACGTTCATGCGCGGCGAGGCCGCGCGGCGCTACATCGCGATCGTCGCGGCAATCGAGACGATCTACGATTACCTCGACAACCTCTGCGATCGACTGCCGGGCGTCACGCAGCAGGCGTACGCAACGCTCCACGCGTCGCTGATCGACGCGCTCGACGACCGCCGCGTTCCGATCGACTACTACCGCGATGGCCCGCCCGGCGATGACGGCGGCTATTTGCGCTCGTTGGTCGAGGCCGCGCGCGAGGGGTTACGCGTGCTCCCGAACTACCACGCCGTGCGCGACAACCTGGTCGAGGTGGCGAGCTTCTACGCCGATCTGCAGGTGCTCAAGCACGGCCCGGCCGGCGTTCGCGAACGCGCGTGCGACGCGTGGTACGCGCGCAACCGCGAGCGTTTCCCGGGGCTCGCGTGGTGGGAGTTCGCCGCAGCGTGCGGCTCGTCGCTGCCGGTGTTCGCGCTGATCGAGCTCGCCTCGCGCGACCGGCTCGATCCGGCCGAGATCGACGCGACGGTGACGGCGTACTTCCCCGGCGTCTCCGCGGTCCACATCCTGCTCGACTACTTCATCGATCAGGCGGAAGACCGCGAGCACGGCGAGCTGAACTTCGTCGCCTGCTACGCATCGAGCGCGGAGGCGGTGACCGGACTGCGCCGGCTCGTCACCGCCACGCTCCGGCGCGTGCGCACGCTCGCCGGCGCTGCCCAGCACCGCTTCCTGGTCGAAGCGATGTGCGTCTTCTACCTGACGCACCCCAAGGTCTTCGAGCAGCACCTCGACCGCGAGAGCGCCGCCCTGCTCAGCGCCCTTCGCTAGCCCCGCTCTTCGAGGCGCTTCTTCTGCCAGCCGTGGAAGTCGATCGCGGCGAACGCGATGAACAGCAGGTTCGCGATCAGCGTCGCGACGCCGAGATAGCCCCGGTACCAAGCGCCTTCTGACGCTGCGTAGCCGAGGGCGAGCCCGAGCAGCACTGCGAGCAGCAGGCGCGTCGAAAGGGCCAGCATCGGCCGCTTCTGCGCCAACAAGAACGCCGAAGCGAACGCGAAGACGAACACGCACATATTGATCGCGCTGATAGTCATGCTGAACGGTGATTCGGCGCGCACACCGGCAATCCTTAGCTGCCGCCAGCACGCGGGCGCCCGCTGCCCGGAAGGGCGGTCCCCGTCATTCCGGAAGCGCCGCTGCTGTGCAGCCCGTCCCGCCACCGCCTCCTCCGATCACCAGTCCCGCGCCGTCGCCCGTCGCGGTGGCCGGGCCGTGGATCGCGGCGCCTCGGCCGTGGTCGACGGATGCGTGGCTGGCAAAGCACGCGACGTTCGTCGCGCGCGCGCGGCAGGGTGACGTCGACGTGCTGTTCCTGGGCGACTCGATCGCCGCGTTCTTCGCGACGCGCGGCTCGGCGGTGTGGGACCGCGCGATCGCGCCGCTCGGCAACGTCGTCGACTTCGGGATCGAGGGCGACCGCACGCAGTTCGTGCTGTGGCGCGCACGCAACGGCGAGCTCGACGGCTCGAGCGCGCGCGTCGTCGTGCTGATGGTCGGGACGAACAACCTCGCCAGCGCGACGCCGGAGAACGTGGCGCGCGGCGTCGCGGCGATCGTCGGCACCGTTCGCGAGAAGCTGCCCAACGCGGTCATCGTGCTGAACGCGCTCTGGCCGCGCGGCGCGCCGGACGATCCACTGCGCGCGAAGCTGGCCGACGTCAACGCGCGGCTGGCACCGCTCGCCGACGGGAAGCACGTGCGCTGGCTCGACGCCGGTGGCGGGTTCGTCGACGCGAGCGGCGCGATCGACTCGGCACTGATGCCCGACCGGCTGCACCCCTCGCCGGCGGGCTACGAGGTCTGGGCGGCGGCCTTGCGTCCGGTCTTGCTCGAATCGCTCTCGAAGTAGCGCCGCGCGAGCCGCAGCAGCGGCCGCTCGATCCAGCGGTACGCGAGCAGCGAGAACGCGACCGCCAGCACGTATCCGCCGAACACGATCGCGATGCGCGCCGGCGTCCCGTGCAGGTGGATCCGGTTGAGCCCGAGCCCGAGCGCGCCGATGACCGGCACGTGCCACAGGTAGAGTGCATAGCTCGCATCGCCTTGCGCGCGCAGCCAGCGCGGTGCGAGCAGCCCGAGGCGCTCCAACCCGAGCGCCGCGTAGACGAGCAGCGCCATCGGCAGGCCGACGGCCCACGGCCGCCACCATGCGACCTCGAGGAACTCGCGTCCGGAGTACGCCGTCGCGACGCACACCGCGACGACCAGTGCCGCCGCAAGCACGAGGAGCGCGCGCGGGGCCGCGAGCGCGCCGCGCAGCACGAGCGCCCCGATCGCCATCCCGAACACGAACTCCAGGTTGAACCAGCTGCCGAGGACGCGAACCCAGGGGTTCGCGTGCGGCCCGAGCGCCCCGATCAGCACGACCGCCAGCAGCCAAATCGCCGTCACGGCGGGAAGGTAGCGGCGTTGGAACCGCAGCGCCGCCGCGAACACCGCGTAGAACACCAGCTCGTAGGTCAGCGTCCAGCCGACGACCAGCAGCGGCTCGCCGCGCTGCGGCAGCGCGAGGAACGAGGCCAGGATATCGGGCGGCGCGCTGCGATGCTCACCGGTCGCGCTGGGGACCAGCAGGTACGCGCCGAGGACCAGCGCGGTGACGATCACGTACGGTGGGTAGATGCGTGTCGCGCGCCGGGCGAGGAACCGGCGCGGCGCGGATCCCTCGCCGAACCAAGTCGCGGTCGAGACCAGCATCACCAGGCCGCTGATCACGAAGAACAAGTCGACGCCGTAGGTCCCCAAGACGTGGAACGGCGTGGTCCACGGCCGGCCCGGAAGGTACGTCGACTCGACCGAATACGCATGAACGACGACCACCATCAGAGCGGCGATCGCGCGCAACGCCTGGACGTTCCCGAGCACCTCCGGAGGTTCTGAGATGCGTGTGACGATCCTCGGCGCGACGGGCTTCATCGGCCGCCATCTCGGCGCGGCACTGCGTGCGCGAGGAGACGAGGTCGTGGAATCGAGCCTGCGCGACCCGGCCCGGGCGGCCGAGGCCAGCGCGGGCAGCGCGGTCGTCGTGAACCTGGCCGGGGCCCCCGTCGCCGTGCGCTGGACCGAGGCCGCAAAGCGCGCGATGACGACCTCGCGGGTCGACCTTTCGCGCGCCTACATCGACGCGCTAGCGCGCATCGAGGACCGCCCGAGCGCCTACGTCGGCGGCTCCGCGATCGGATACTACGGATACCGCCGGACCGACGTGCCGTTCGACGAGTCGAGCCCGCCCGGCGACGACTTCCTGGCGCGCCTGTGCGTGGCGTGGGAGGCCGAGGCCGACCGGGCCGGCACGCTGGGGGTGCGGGTGGCGAAGATTCGGACCGGGCTCGTCCTAGGCCGCGACGGCGGCGTCCTGGGCAAGCTGCTCCCGCTGTTCCGGCTGGGTCTCGGCGGCGGGGTCGCAAGCGGCGGCCAGTGGTACTCGTGGATCCACGTCGACGACGAGGTCGGGGTCCTGCTGCATGCGATCGACGGCGCCGATGGCGTCCTGAACGCGACCGCGCCGAACCCGGTGACGAACCGGGACTTCACCCACGCCCTGGGCCGGGCCGTCCATCGCCCGACGATCTTCCCCGTCCCGGCGTTCGCGGCGGCGCTGATGCTCGGCGAGGGCGGCACGGTGCTGACCGAGGGGCAGCGCGTGGTTCCGCGGCGGACCTTGGAGAGCGGCTACGTCTTCCGCTACCCGGCGCTCAACGAGGCGCTCCGGGCGCTCGTGGCGTAGCCGCGCCGAATGGCCACGATTCTCTCCGATCGGCTCGGCGGGACGATCCCGTCGACGATGTCCGACCTGCCGCTCTCGATCCGCTCGATCTTCGAGCACGCGATGAAGTCGCATCCGCGAAAGCAGATCATCTCACGCGACGGCGCTCAACTGCTGCGCTTCACGTACGCGGAGTTCGGCAAGCGGGTCGGCAAGCTTGCCAACGCGCTCAAGAAGCTGGGCGTGAAGCCGGGCGACCGCGTCGCCTCGTTTGCCTGGAACGGTCACCGGCATCTCGAGCTGTACTACGCAGTGCCGATGATCGGCGCCGTGCTGCACACGGTGAACATCCGGCTGTTCCCGGATCAGATCGCCTTCGTCCTCGACCACGCCGAGGACGACATCGTCTTCTACGACGGCTCCCTGGTGAAGCTCGTCAAAGCCGCGCACGCGCTCGCGCCGGGCTCCGGACGGCGTTTCGTGCAGATGGGCGCTTCGCCGGAACCGTTCGAGGGTGCGCTCGACTACGAGACGCTCGTCGCGGACGAACCGGAGACCTACGATTGGCCGGAGATCGACGAGCGCGCGGGCGCGATCCTCTGCTACACCTCAGCGACGACCGGCGACCCGAAGGGAACGCTCTTCTCGCACCGCTCGACGTTCATCCATGCGCTGGCGTCGGGACTCGCCGACTCGTTGGGGATGATGGAGAGCGATCGGGTGCTGCCGATCGTGCCGATGTTCCACGTCAACGCCTGGGGGACGCCGTTCCTGTGCCTGTTGGTCGGCGCCGACTTCATCATGCCGATGGAGCGCCTCGACCCAGCCGGCGTGATCGAACTGTGCGAGTCCGAGAAGGTCACGCTCTCGGCGGGCGTCCCGACCGTATGGCTGGCGGTGCGTGACGCGCTGCGCGCGCAGAACAAGACGCTGCCGCACCTCAAGCGCCTCGTCATCGGCGGCTCGGCGATGCCGAAGTCGCTGATGGACGACCTGAACGCGCTCGGCATCGACGCGATCCATGCCTGGGGGATGACCGAGATGTCGCCGATCGGCACGGTCAGCCACAATATCTCCGAGCTCGCGAACGATCCCGCGAAGCAGCACGAGGAGCGCTACAAACAAGGCCGCTTCTGCCCGATCGTGCAGTGGCGCCTGGTCGATGAGAGCGGCCACGACGTCCCGCCCGACGGCCGCTCGCGCGGCGAGCTGCTGGTGCGCGGTTTCGCGGTCACCGCGAAATACTACAAGAACGAGGAAGCGACAGCGACCGCATTCGAGCCCGACGGCTGGTTCCACACCGGCGACGTCTGCACGGTCGACGAGTACGGCTACCTCGAGATCGTCGACCGCGTCAAGGACTTCATCAAATCGGGCGGCGAGTGGATCTCCTCGGTCGAGGTCGAGAACATTCTCATGGGACACCCGTCGCTCAAGGAAGCCTGCGTTTTCGGGATCCCGCACCCGAAGTGGCAAGAGCGCCCGGTCGCCGCGGTCGTCGCGCGCGAGGGACACGAGGTCGACGAGGACGCGGTGCGCGCCTGGATGGCCGACAAGCTCGCCAAGTGGCAGACGCCGGACCGCGTGCTCTTCGTCGACGCGATTCCGCGTACGGGCGTCGGCAAGTTCCTCAAACGCGATCTGCGCGAAACGTACAAAGGCCTCTTCGAAGAGTAGTCGCTCTTCAGTGTCATGCTGAGCTTGTCGAAGCATGAGAGACGATCGCCCACGAAGGGCACGATCCGCCTCGTCGCGGCCCTCGCCGTGCTGCTGTTCGCGTCGCAATGCGCCACAGCGGAGGAGGACTTCCTGCCGCTCGGCCCGATGCCGGAGCCGAAGGTCGTCGAGTCGCACTGCGGGAGCCGCGCGCTCAATCCCGACGCGGTGCGGCACGTCATCGCCGCCGCCGGCTACCGGTTCGCCCCGTTTCTTGGCGGATCGGAAGGGGCGATCGACGTGCAGAGGATGTTCGACCGCGGCGGTGGTGCGCTTGTTCGCTATCGCCACGGTGTTCCGACCATGATCCCTCACCGGACGCAAGACGCTGACGGTCATCCGGTGCTCGGGAAGCGCCCCGCGACGATCGAAGCAATCGCCATCGGCGACGGGCCTGCCACCTGGGACGGCAAGCCGGTGAAGGCCCTATACGTGCAGCTCGCCGGCGTCAAGGGCTGGTTTGAGTTTGACTCGTCCGATCTCGAGGCGATCTGTGTGCGCCGACCCTAACGCGATCCGGGTGGGCACGCGGTGTCATGCTGAGCTTGTCGAAACATGAGAGGCGCCGGCCACGAAGGGCACGATTCCCTCTCACCCTTCGACAAGCTCAGGGTGACACGAGACTAGTTGAGGTTCACCTCGAACAACCCGGCGGCGCCCATGCCGCCGCCGATGCACATCGTGACGACGACGAACTTTTCGCCGCGGCGTTTGCCTTCGATCAGGGCGTGCATCACCATGCGCGCACCGCTGACGCCGTACGGGTGGCCGATCGAGATCGCACCGCCGTCGACATTGAGCTTCTCGTTGGGGATGCCGAGCGTGTCGCGGCAGTAGACCGTCTGCACGGCGAACGCCTCGTTGAGCTCCCAGAGGCCGATGTCGTCGACCTTCAGGCCGTGACGCTTCAGTAGATCGGGGACGGCGAAGACCGGACCGATCCCCATCTCGCCGGGGTCGCAGCCGCGCACGACCATCCCGCGGTAGAAGCCGAGCGGATTGATTCCGCGATTGCGGGCTTCGTCCGCGTCCATGATCACGACCGCGGCCGCGCCGTCGCTGAGCTGCGATGAGTTGCCGGCGGTGATCGAGGAGTCTTTCGAGAGCACGCCCTTGAGCGAGAGCAGTCCTTCGAGCGTCGTGTCCGGACGATTGCCCTCGTCCTTCTTCAGCGTGACCGCTTCTTCGCGGAACGCTTTCGTCTCTTTGTCCTGCTCGTACTTCCAGGTCGGCAGCGGGACGATCTCGGCGTCGAACCGGCCGGCATCCTGCGCGGCGGCGGTGCGCTGCTGCGACTGCAGCGAGTACTCGTCCTGCGCCTCGCGCGAGATCTTGTACTTCTTCGCGACGGTGTCGGCCGTCTGCAGCATCGGCATGTAGAGGTTCGGCTCGTGGCGGAGCGCCCACTCTTCGGTGAACTCGTGCATGTTCATGTCGTTCTGCACGAGCGAGATCGACTCGACGCCGCCTGCGACCATCACCTTCGCGCCGTCGACGATGACGCGGTGCGACGCGGTGGAGATCGCCTGCAGCCCCGACGCGCAGTAGCGGTTGATCGTCGTGCCGGCGACGCGCTCCGGCAGGCCGGCGCGCAACGCGGCGACGCGCCCGATGTTGTGACCGGTCGCGCCTTCCGGGAGGCCGGTGCCGATCACGACGTCTTCGACCTCGGCCGGATCGATGCCGGCGCGCTTCACCGCGTTCGCGATGACGTGTCCCGCCATCGTCGCGCCGTGCGTTTGATTGAAAGCGCCGCGGAACGCTCTGCCGATCGGCGTCCGCGCCGCTGAGACGATCGCCGCCTCAGGCATGGGTCAACTCCTTGGTTTCGGTGGTTTGCGAGGTCTTCGGCGTGTTGTCGTCCTGAGCTTGTCGAAGGGCGACCTCGTTCGCGTAGTGCATCGGGCCGCCGTGGTGAGGCGGGAAGCCGTAGCCGTAGATCCAGACGATGTCGATGTCGCCGGGTCGCAGCGCGACGCCGGTGCGCACGAGCTCGGCGCCGCTGTCGGCGAGCGCGCGGGTGCAGCGGGCGATGATCTCCTCGTCAGTCACGTTCGGATTCTGCGGGATCCCGGCTTCCTTCGCGAGCTGCGCGATCAGTTGCTCGACCTCGGGATCCGGGATCGCTTCGCGGCCCTTGCCGACCGCCTTGTCGTACTTGAAGAAGCCGGCACCGCTCTTCTGTCCGAGCCGGCCCTGCTCGACCAGCTTCGCGATGATCGGGATCCGGCCGAGCGGCGTGCCGTGCTGCGACTGCGAGATGAAGTTGTACACGTCGAGCCCCGAGAGGTCGGCGACCGCGAACGGTCCCATCGCGAAGCCGAACTTGTTCTTCATCACCTTGTCGATGCGGGCCGGGCTCACGCCCTCTTCGGCCAGCTGCACCGCTTGCGCTTCGTATTCGAACAGCATCCGGTTGCCGATGAAGCCGAACGCGTTTCCGGAGACGACCGCGACCTTGCGCAGCTTCTTACCGAGCGCGATCCCGGTGGTGAGCGTCTGCGGCGAGGTCTCCTTGCCGCGCACGATCTCGAGCAGCTTCATGATGTTCGCCGGCGCGAAGAAGTGGAGTCCGAGCACGTTGCCCGGGCGCTTCGTCGCCGCGGCGATCTCGTCGATGTCGAGCGTCGACGTGTTGGAGGCGAGGATCGCCTCGGGCTTGGTCGCCGCGTCGAGCTTCGCGAAGACGTCCTTCTTCACGGGCATCGACTCGAAGACGGCCTCGACCACGATGTCGACGTCGCCGAGCTCCGCGAAATCGGTCTCGAACGAGATCGAGTTGGCGCGCTTCCACGCGTCTTCTTGCGAGATCCGCCCCTTGTCGACCTGATACTTGAACATCCCGAAGATCATCTCGCGGGACTTCTCGACCGCCTCGTCTTTGGTCTCGATCACCGTAACCGGGATCCCGGCCTCGGCGAAGACGATCGCGATCCCGGTCCCCATCGTCCCGGCGCCGATGACGGCGGCCTTCTTGATCTCGAGCGGCTCGGTCTTCGGCAGCCCCGGGACCTTCGAGAGCTCGCGCTCGGCGAAGAACACGTGGCGCAGCGCGGCCGACTGCGGCGAGACGACGAGCTCCATGAACAGCCGCATCTCGCGCGCCCAACCGCGCGCGAACGGCAGCTCGATCGCGGCTTGCACGGCGTCGATCAGCTTGTGCGCGGCGAACCCGCCGTTCTCTTCGGGCGGCACCATCATGTGCGCTTGCGCAACCACGAACGGCGTCGCGAAGAGCCCGAGGTTGGCGACGCCGAGCTCGGTCTTGCGCTCCGAGATGCGGCGCTTCGGCTTGCCGGCGTACTTCTTGGCGGCCTCGACGACATCGCCGTCAACGACCTCGTCGAGGATCTTCTTGGCGAGCGCGTCGGCCGCTTTGACCATCTCGCCCTTGAGCATCATCTGCAGCGCGTCGTTCGCGCCGATCAGGCGCGGCAGACGCTGCGTTCCGCCGGCGCCGGGGAGCAAGCCCAGCTTGATCTCGGGCAGGCCGACCCGCGACTTCGACGTCGCGACGCGATAGTCGCACGCCAGCGCGAGCTCGAAGCCGCCGCCCAGCGCGTTGCCGTCGATCGCAGCGACGAAGGTCTTGTCGCTGCGCTCGATCGCTTCGATCACGTCGCGCACGGTCTTGCTCTCCGCGGTGGGCGGGATCGAGAAGTCGTTGACGTCGGCGCCGCCGCTGAACATTCCGTTGGCGCCGGTGAACACGACCGCCGTGACGGACGCGTCCTTGTCGGCGGCTTCAACGGCCGGCACGAGCTCCGCGGACGTCGCGTAGCCCAGCGCGTTGACGGGCGGGTTATCGAGCGTGATGAGCCGGACGCCGTCACCGGCGTCCGTCACGCGGATTTTCGTGGTGTCGCTCATGATCTTTCTCGGTGGTGTTTATGCGGTGACGAGCGCGCGGCGCTCGACTTCGAAGTTGTCGTCCGTACCGGCCATCACGTCGCCCGAACCCTCGACGATCTGCTTTTGCAGCCACGCCGCCTGCGAGAGGACGTTGTGCGCGTAGTAGGTCGCCGTCTGGATCTTCGCGGTGTAGAACGGATCGGAGTCGCCCGCCGCCAGCTTCTCGGCGGCGATCTTTGCGCCGCGGAAGAGCTGCCAGCCGCCGGCGACGATCCCGAAGAAGTTCATGAACGGGACCGAGTTGGCGAACGCCTTGTGCAGGTCGCCCATCGCGGTCATGCCGATGAACTGGGCGGTGTCGCCGAGTCCCTTGACGGCCTCGGCCAGCGGCTGCGCGAGCGCCTTGACCTCGGCGTTCTCCGACGACTCGAGCTCCTTGGCGAATTTGCCCATCTGTTTGAGGACCTTGGTCGCGCTGGCACCCATGTCGCGCACCAGCTTGCGGCCGACGAGGTCGAGCGCCTGGATCCCGGTCGTGCCTTCGTAGATCGTCGTGATGCGCACGTCGCGGTACTGCTGCGCGATCCCGGTCTCTTCGATGTAGCCCATCCCGCCGAACACCTGGAGCGCGGTCGACGCGACGACCTGCGAGTTCTCGGTCAACCACCCCTTGACGACCGGGATCATCAGCTCGACGAACGCCTTGTGCTCTTTGCGGACGGCTTCGTCTTCGGACTTGTGCGCGTAGTCGAGGGAGGCGGCGGTGACGTAGGCCAGCGCGCGCATCGCTTCGATGTTCGACTTGCACCACAGCAGCATGCGGCGCACGTCGGGGTGCTTGATGATCGCGACCGGCTTGGGGTCGCGCGACGCGGCGTCGCGGAACTGGATGCGTTCCTTGGCGTACTCGACCGCGTGCTGGTAGGCGCGGTCGGCGATCGCGAGTCCCTGGACGCCGACACTGAAGCGCGCCGCGTTCATCATCACGAACATGTACTCGAGACCGCGGTTCGCCTCGCCGACGAGGTAGCCGATCGCGCCCTCACCGCTCTCGCCGTAGTTCAGCGTGCAGGTCGGGTTCGCGTTGATCCCCATCTTGTGCTCGATGCCGGCGCACTTGACGTCGTTGCGCGCGCCGAGCGACCCGTCCGCGTTCACCAGCACCTTCGGCACGATGAACATCGAGATGCCCTTCGTCCCTTCGGGTGCGCCGGGGAGGCGCGCGAGGACGAGGTGGATGATGTTCGGCGCCATGTCGTGCTCGCCGAACGTGATGAAGATCTTCTGGCCCTTGACGCGGTAGTGGTCGCCGTCCGGCGTCGCAGACGTGCGCACCTGCGCCAGGTCGGAACCCGCTTGCGGCTCGGTGAGGCACATCGTGCCCGTCCACTCACCGCTCACCAGCTTGTGGATGTACGTCTGCTTCTGTTCGTCGCTGCCGAACTGCTCGATCGCCTCGATCGCACCCTGATTGAGCAGCGGGCCGTTCGCGAAGCCGATGTTCGCGGCGTTCCACATCTCGAGCGTCGGCCCGAGCATGAGCTGCGGCAAGCCCTGTCCGCCGAACTCGGGCGGCACCGGCAAACCGATCCAGCCCGCCTTCGCGAAGCTCTTGTACGCTTCTTTGAAACCCTTCGGCGTCGTGACGACGCCGTCGTTCCACGTGCAGCCTTCCTTGTCGCCCGATTGATTGAGCGGGCTGAGGACCTCGCTCGCGAACGTCGACGCTTCGTCGAGGATCGCGTCGAGGACGTCCGTCGTCTCCTCGTAACCGGGGAGCTTCGCGATCTCCTCGACGCCGACGAGTTCGCGCAGGACGAACTGCATGTCGCGCAAGGGCGCGCGGTAGGTGCTCATGACGTCTCTCCGTACAGGTCGCGGCGGAGGCGTTGCATCGCCGCGATCAGGTTTGTGAGGTAGGGCTTGAAGTTGGCTTTGATGGTCTCGAGCCGTTCTTCGCCGGGCTCGGTGATGCGATACAGCGTCGTCCCGCGCTTGGTCGACGCATCGAGCTCGCCGCGGATGAAGCCGCGTTCCTCGAGCCGCCGGAGCAGCGGGTAGATCGTATTCGGATTAACCGGGAAGATGCCGCCGAGGGTGGCGATCCGCTGCATCAATCCGTAGCCGCTGTCGGGCTGGGCGTGGAGCATCTGGAGGACGAGGGCCGGAAACACGGTCTTGGTCTTGATCTCGCCCGTGAACACGCGGTCGCCCCACAACTCGGTGGGGAACTCGGTTACCTTGGTGGGCGTCTCGGCGTCCGCGGACGCGAGAGCGGCCCTTGACCGCGCTGCCATATGTTATTTATAATAGGTTACCGCTAACCCGTCAAGCCACCCTCCTCGCGTCCACGCGCCCTGCGCCTCCTTTGTCATCCTGAGCCTGTCGAAGGACACGCATGACCCCTTCCGATGACGTTGCGACACTCCCGGCTTTCATCGCGGAACGCCTGTCGTCTCCCCGGCCGGTCGCGCTCGCCGAGCGCCGCGACGGACAGACCGTCTCACTGAGCGCCCAGGACGTCCACCGCCGCGCCGCCGCGGTTGCGCACGATCTGCGGGGACGGGGGATCGGACGTGGCGACCGGGTGGCGATCCTCGCCAACAACTCCATCGAATGGCTGGTCGCCGACTTCGGCATCCTGTACGCCGGATGCGTGGTCGTGCCGATGTTCGCGACGACCGCCGACGACCAGATCGCGTTCATTCTCGCCGACAGCGAAGCGAAGCTCGTCTTCGTCGAGGACGAGGCGTCGGCCGAGCGCCTCCGCGCAGCGGTGCCGAACGTGCCGGCGCTGGTCGCGCTGACCACCCTTCGACAGGCTCAGGGTGACACGGTACAGGCTCAGGATGACAACCATGGGGACGAAGCCCGTCTGCGCTCGTATCGCGAGGGGATCGCGCCTGACGACCTCGCAGGGCTGATCTACACCTCGGGAACGACCGGGGAGCCGAAGGGCGTGATGCTCTCGCACCGCAACATCGTCTCCGACGTCATGAGCGCGTCCGATCCGGCGGACAGCGCGCTGCACGAAGGCGAAATCGGTCTCTCGGTCTTGCCCCTCGCGCACATCTACGAGCACACCAATGCGCTCGGCTACCTCAACAACCGGCTGATCCACTACGTCACGACACCCGATCATCTGCTCGAGGACCTGCGCGCGATCCGGCCGACGTGGGTCGCGTTCGTGCCGCGCATCTTCGAACGGCTGATCGCCGGGATCATCGGCAACGCCCGCGCGGCCGGCGGTGCCAAGGCGAAGCTCGTCCCGTGGGCCCTCGAGGTCGGCACGGAGTACGAGCGCGCGATACGGAACGGCGGCGCGTCGCCGCTGCTGCGCGTGCAGCACGCGCTGGCGAAACGGCTCGTGCTCAGCAAGATTCCGGCGACGCTCGGACTCGACCGGCTGGCCTACTTCGTCAGCGGCAGCGCGCCGCTCCACCGCGATACCGCGCTCACCCTCGCGGCGATGGGGTTCCAGGTGCTCGAAGGGTACGGGCTGACCGAAACCTCGCCGGTCGTAACGGTGAACCGGCCGGCCGACAACGTGCTCGGTACGGTCGGGCCCGCGGTGAAGAACGTGCAGATCAAGATCGCCGCGGACGGCGAGGTGCTGGTCAAGGGCCCGAACGTTATGCTCGGCTACTATCACGTGCCCCCCGAAGAGCAGCCGTTCGACGCGGATGGCTGGTTCATGACGGGCGACATCGGCACGATCGACGTGCACGGCCATCTCGAGATCACCGATCGTAAGAACGAGCTGTTCAAGACCAGCGGCGGCAAATGGATATCGCCGTCGCGCATCGAGACCGCGATCAAACGCTCGATTTACATCGGACAGGTGATGGCGTTCGGCAACAACCGGGCCCACCCGGCCGTGCTGGTCGCCCCGAACTGGGAGCTCGTCCGGGCGAAGCTCGAGATCGCTGCCGAGACGCCGACGGCGCAAATGGCGGCTGACGCCCGCGTGCGAGCGCTGATGATCCGCGAAGCGGCAGCGCACACCGCCGACCTGGCAACGTACGAGCAAATCCATCGCGTCGCGATCTTACCGCGTGATCTGACGATCGAGGACGGCGAGCTCTCCCCCACGCTCAAGGTCAAGCGCCGCGTCGTCGAGCAGCGCTACGCGCCGCTGATCGAAGCGGCCTACGCCGAGGACCTGCACGCCCGCGAGGAGGCGAGCGCGACGGCCTGACTCGGGCATGATCAGAGTTCGCGCCTTACGGCTTCTTCTTCGCCGGCTCCCAGCGCCGTTCGTCGCGAACGTACGCTGTGCGGGCTTGCAGCAGCATCGCGTGCGTCTGCCGCGACGCCTGCCCCGACAGGACGACGTCGAGTACGCCGATCGCCTCGGCGCCTTCGGCCGGAGTCTTCCGCCAGAATTGGGGATCTCCCAAGTAGTCGCCATGCGTCACGACGTGGGGCGGTACGAGGCTGAACTTCCCGCGCAGCGGGCGGTTCTGCGCGTCGATTTTTCCCGGATCGATCGCTTCGGTCGTCGCGCGTTTCGCTACGTCGACGCGGCGCGTCGCTGCCTGCGAGAGCTTTTCGCCGGGCAGCAGCACCGATCGATACGAGCGAATCTCGTCCGCGACGAAGTCGGTAAAATACCAGCAGTTCAGCCAGAAGATTCCGGTATCGACGCTTTGCGGCCCCTCGAGACTCGCCGGGTCCGGAGTGAAGACCGTACCGTAGATGTCGTCGCGCCATTCTTGGTACTGTTGTGACAGCGTCGGACTCCATGCGTCGGTGAAATACCGGGTCTTCTCCAGCGACGTTCCGAACGTGACGAACGCACGGATGCGCGTCCACTCGTCATCGGTGATTCCGCCCTCGCGATGCAGGTTGAAGAGGCGCAGCAGGGCGTCCATCGAGATCGTCGAGCCAAGGCTGTGCGCGAAGACGTACACACGATCGTAGGGCGTGGCTCCCTTCGGGACTCGGACGACCGCGAGGATGGTCCGCGTCACGAGATCGAGGATCGCCTCCCTGATCGCGAAGAACGCCGAGTTCTCGTCGCGGGTCGTGTAGATTTGAACGTCACCGAAGAAGGCCGCGATGAACCAGAGAGCGAGGCCCCGGCCGGCGTCGAACGCGAGCAGCGCTGCGACGAAACCGATCGCCGGCGCTCCGAGTTGAACGCCGTATTCGACGTGTGAACGAGCGCAAATCGTGACGAGCGCCGCGCCGATGGCCGCGACGGCGAGCGTCCAGGCGATGCGTGAGAGGAGCTGGATCGGTATCGCGGCGAGCAGCGACCAGTTCTTGAGAATCGACGCCGCCGCGCGAATCGCCTGAGCGAGCAGATACCCGCCCACGGCGCCGGCGAGCAGCACGATCACGGCGAGCGGGCGTAGATCTTGGATCAGGAGCGCCGGATTGAGCGCGATCTGCAGCCCTTTCGCGTAATCGGCATCGACGAACGGGAACGTCGGCTGGAGGACCAGCATCTGCACGCGCGCGCAATCGATCT
This sequence comes from uncultured candidate division WPS-2 bacterium, assembly GCA_937910425.1. Taxonomy (GTDB): domain Bacteria; phylum Vulcanimicrobiota; class Vulcanimicrobiia; order Vulcanimicrobiales; family Vulcanimicrobiaceae; genus Vulcanimicrobium. Next base: position 10,317 of record CALEOJ010000350.1, on the reverse strand, counting down.
GCGGGCCGGCGGTCCCGGTGGCGCACGCCAGAGCACCGGTCATCGCGCCGACCGACCAACCGATGAAGAGGACCGCCAGCGCGAAGAACGCCACGCCGAGCAGAATAGCGCCGACGATGAATCCGATGTCCCAGGCAGCTTTCTGCGGCGCACCCTCATGGCGCGCGGTGTCGTTGAACGGTAGGAAGATCGTCCGTAACAGCCAGGCTCCGACCGCGGCGGCGTTGGTCTTGCCCTTGTCGATGGGACTCCAATACGCTTCGTGGACGTCGAACACGTCCTTCTCGGGATCGTCTGCGTCGTCCGTCGTTTGGTGTACCCGCACGACCGTCGGCTTCTGCGCGTCCAACGGATCGGTCACCGCAGGATCGACAGGTTCGAACACGACGCTCGCCGTCCAGCGTTCGACCAGCTTGTTGTCCTCCGCGTGCTTGTTCAGCGCACCGCACAGCGCGAGACCAACCTGATCTTGGAAGCCGTATCGCACCTGCGGGATGACGCCGTGCGCGGCAACGATCGCAACCTTCATAGGCACCCCCTTCGTCAGCCGGGCTTATCCTCCAGTACCATGAGCGTGGACGTGCCCGTCGCGTAGACGGTCCCGTTCGCATCGACGACCCGCGCTTCGGAACTCGCGGTGCGGCGGCCGGCGTGCACGACGTGCGCGTCGGCGAAGACCTTGCCCGTCGCGGCCGTCACCGGACGGTGGAAGCGCGTGTGCAGGTCCATCGTGGTCGCGACGCGACCGGCGGGCAGCACCGACTGCACCGCGCTCCCGAGCGCGTTGTCGAGCAGCGTCGTGATGATGCCGCCGTGCACCGAACCGATCATGTTGTAGAGCTTCTCGTCGGGCAGCATCGCGAATACGACGTGCCCGCGTTCCACGGTTTCGAGCGAGAAGTTCATCCAGCGGGTGATGTTGGTCGTCGGAATCTCGCCGCGCTGCATCATCTGCAGCGCTTCGAGGCCGTCCATGCGCCGGAAGGCGTCCATCGCATGCGGGTAGACCTTGGTCACCGTTCCGTCGCCCTCCGCACTCGGCGCGCTCATCCGACCGGTACCGCGGCTTTGTGATGCGTCTCCAGCGACTCCAGGTATTTCTCGGCGTCGATCGCCGCCTTGCAGCCCATCCCGGCCGCGGTGACGGCCTGCTTGTAACGGATGTCGTACACGTCGCCTGCGACGAACACGCCCTCGAGGTTCGTGCGCACACCGTCGTCGCTGACGATGTAGCCCGCTTTGTCGAGGGTCAGCTGGCCGTTGAAGATCGCCGTGTTCGGGTCGTGCCCGATCGCAACGAACAGCGCATCGGCTGCGAGCGTCGTCTCCGCGCCGTCGATCAGATTCTTCAGGCGCAGCGCGGTGGTGTTGTCCTCGCCGATCACTTCCTCGACCGCCGTGTTCCAGATGAACGAGATCTTCTCGTGGTTGAGGGCTCGGTCGGCCATGATCTTCGAGGCGCGCAGACTGTCGCGGCGGTGGATCACCGTGACTTTGCTGCCGAAGCGCGTGAGGAACAGCGCCTCCTCCATCGCCGAGTCGCCGCCGCCGACGACCACGATGTGCTTCTCGCGGAAGAACGCGCCGTCGCAGGTGGCGCAGGTCGAGACGCCGCGCCCGCGCAGTCGTGCCTCGCCCGGAATGTCGAGCCAGCGCGCGCTGGCGCCGGTCGCCACGATCACGCTGTCGGCGGTGTATTCGTCCTCGAGGGTCCGCACGACGAACGGCCGTTTCGTGAAGTCGACCGCGGTGACGTCGACGTTGTGGATCACCGACCCGAACCGTTCGGCCTGCGCGCGGAACGCCTCCATGAGCTCCGGGCCCATGATCCCGTCGACGAAGCCCGGGTAGTTCTCGACCTCGGTGGTGAGCATGAGCTGCCCGCCGTACATGTGGCCGGCGAAGACGATCGGAGCGAGGTTGGCTCGGCCCGCGTAGAGGGCGGCGGTGAGGCCGGCCGGGCCTGAGCCGATGATGATGACTTTAGCGTGGGTGGGGACGGGCATTCCGCCCTCTTCAACCCGCGCCGGGTTGCGTCCGGTTCGGGCCGAAGAAGCGAACGTGCTGAAGCTGATCTTCGAAATCCTGATCTCGGCGATTCTGCATCCGCTCGCCGTCGTGCTGATGTGGATCCACCTCGCGGGCCGCCAGGACCTGGACTCGCCCCGCAAGGTGATCTGGGCGATCGTCGGGCTGGTCTGGGGGATCGGGCCGATCCTCTACATCCTGGTCGGCGACGGTGCGCTCTGGTGAGCGCGACCACCGGCTGGCCCAAGATCGCCCTCGAGGACGACCCATCGGACCTGCTGCGCAAGGCGTCGCGCGGAGCCAAGCTCGATCCGAACGCGCTGGGGCACCGGACCGGGATCGCGCCCGCCGCGATCTCGGCCTGGCTGAAAGGCGACGGCGTCCCGACGGAGGATCAGGCGCGCTCGCTGGCCCGTGAGCTCCGCATCGATCCCGGCAAATTCGCTGACGCCGCGGCGCGCAAGTGGTATCCCGGCGCGGAGTTGCCGCCGTACGTGCGGCACCATCCGCACGATCCTCACCCGTCGAACGGCTATCTGTTCTTCCTGGAAGACGGCAAGACGGCGGCGCTGGTCGACCCGGCCGGGTATCCGAAGACGCTGCTGAACGCGGTCAACGAAGGCCCGTACGCGCTGCGCTACATCCTGATCACGCATAAGCACGCGGACCACTGCGATGCGACCGCCGACGTCGCGCGCGCCTTTCCGAAAGCCGAGATCGTGATGCACCGCGCCGACGTGAAGGCGATCGGCGATCTCGGTAAACGCGCGATACCGGTCGCCGACGGTGACGAGCTGCCGTTCGGCGACGAAGCCGCGATCCGGATGCTGCACACGCCGGGCCACACCGACGGCTCGTCGTGCTTTCTGTTCCGCTCGACGGTGTTCAGCGGCGATACGCTGTTCGCCGGCTCGGTCGGCGGCGTGTTCGCCGACGTCTCGACGTACGAAGACCTGCTCGCCAGCGTCAGCCTGAAACTGTTCTCACTCGACGACGACACGGTCGTCATGCCGGGCCATGGTCCCCCAACCACGATCGGCCAAGAGAAAGGTCACAACCCGTTTTTCTAACGCGATCGAGTCTCAGGCTCTTCACGGAATGGGTAGGTATCACATCGTCATGAAGAGCCTCGCCTTGATCACGCTTGCCATGGTAGCCGGACTACCGTCACTCGCCGCCGCACAGCAAAGTCCCCAACCGGCGACCCCGCCGGCGGTACACGTGCCGACACACACGGAGCGCGACAAAGCGAAGGTTGCCGCACTCGGCGACCTGAGCGACGACCACCGCGCCAAGGTGCTCGCGATCGTCGATCGCGTGAACCGCGGGCAGCTCACGGACTTTCACGCAGCCGAGCTTCAGATCGACGCCGTTCTGACATCCGAGGAATCCAGGGCGGTGCTCGCCGAGCACGATAAGCTGGTACGCACGCCGAACACCGACCCGACCTGGCATCCGGGCCGCTTCCTTCTGCGGATCGCGATCACTCCGGAAAAGCTACGCGAACTCCAGCTCCAACTTCAGCAAAAGCAAAGCAACGAGCCGCGGTGACCGGCTCGACGACCAACCATGCGTCACGATGACCCCGGACTCGTCACATCGATCTCGATGTCGCCCAGCGCGATCCCGAGCAGGCGCGTGTCACCGCCGGCGGTTCGATCGGAGGGGCGAAACATTCGCGGAGTGGAGATACAGAGAACCGTGTAGTCGTCGGGATTCAGCGGAAACGCGAGTTCGATCCGCCTGATGTGCGGCGCGGAACGCGTAACGACGTGAGGCATGCTCTGCCCTTCGCATTCGACCGAAATCGCGTCCAAGATCTCGTCCGGCGTTCCCTCGCGCACGTCGAGCGCGGCGTAGACCGTGCAGTCGCCTTTGAATGGTATCAAGACGTGAGGACGTGGGCTCGGTCCGGACCAGCGGAAGGCGTCTTCCAGTTCGTGCCAATCGAGCCCCCGCGCTTCTTCCGTCTGCTCGAGGACGACCTTCCCCGCCAACTCACGCAGCGGCGGTCGCCGGAGGCCTTTGTTCGATCTGTTCTGCCGGTAGATGTGCCCCTTGCCCAGCGCTTCGTAGTCGAAGTGCTTCATCGTCATGTAGCGGCCTTGCCGGCGAGCCGCCTCTACCAGGAAGTCCCACGCCGATGGTGGACCGAAGCGGCGCACCCCCGACAACATGAGCTCCTGCTCCGTCGAGGCCGGCCTCAGATACGAGAGATACCGATGGCCGGCTGCGAACTTATGGACGGTGACTTTCCCCGTCGACGCAAAACGCGCACCGCCGCGTTCGGCGCGCAGCATGATGTCGCTGTCCGCCGGCGCCGACAGGCAATGGGGATCGCGCCACAAGCCGATCCGATCGAGAAGGTCGCGCCTATGAGCGAGCGCTGACGGTGGAAGAAAATGCGCGGATGGCGGATGCTCGCCGTCCAGCAAGCCGGTGACGAAAGTGATTCCGCTCTTCTGCGGACCATGATAGACGCAGCCGCTGGCGACCACGTCGGGAGCGGCACCTCGAGCGAACGTATCCGCGATGTTCGCCAAATGGTCGGGGTGCCAGATGTCGTCATGACCGAGATAAGCGATATACCGTCCTCTCGACCGCGCGACTCCGAGGTTGTTCGGCGCGCTCTGACTGCCGCTGTTCGCGGGAAGCTCGTATGTCGATATCTGCGCCGATCCGACCGCTCTCACGACGTCCATCGTGTCGTCATTGCAGCCGTCGCCGACGACGATCAGCTCAAAATCACGAAAAGTCTGCTCCAGCACGGAGTGCAGCGTGGGTCGGATATGCGCTCCTCGGTCATAGGTGGCGACGACGACCGAAAACGTCGGTGCGGGTTCTCCGGCTGCAGTCGCACGTACGTCCGTCATGAAAACGGAGGGCGCTACCAGCGATGCGGGATCGTGCGTCGTGCCGCTTCAGAATCCCACGAGAGGTCGAACGCGTCCGGCGCCTCATAATCGTACATTCTGTCCGGCATGTTGATGATGACGGCGTCGGCTGGGCCGATGTTCTTCCAGCCGTGATAGAGGTTCGGCGGAATCACCAGCAACCCCGGATTGAGCTGGCCGACCACGAATTGGTTGACGCGCCCGAACGTCGGCGACTCTTCTCGGCCGTCGAAGACGACGAACGTGACGAGGCCGGCCGCCACGAACAACCGGTCCGTGACCGCTCGATGGATGCCCCACGCGCGGATGCGTTCGGGAAATGTCGTCGTGACGTGCACCTGGACGATCGGTGAATCGAGCGTCTCCCAACTCGTGCGTGCCACTTCGGTGAGATAACCGTCCTCGTGCGCGACAGGTCGCGTCGCCCGGAAACGGACCCCTTCGATCGGCACGGTACGCGACGATCCGTGCTCGTCGACGGCCGACTGCTTGCGTGTGAGCTCTGCTTCCCCTAGGATTCGAGTCACCGGACTCCCTCCGCAACGGGATTCGTTCTTATGCGAGCCCGCTTGCGCGCATTCCCGCAACCTCAAACGCCGTCAGGGACCCCGATAACCGCGGTCGGGATAGCCCGGCTCACAGGCCGGCTGCGAAGTTCGAGTAGACGGTAAGCGCCATTATCGGCGAGGGTACGGTCTGGGTGCCCTCCAGGACGGAACCTTTGATGACCATGATCGCGACGACGTTCCCGGTCTGCATCGCCCACACGACGGCACCGTCCGCATCCACGAAGCAGCGTGCATATGTTTTCTTGCACTGGGCGCCGCGCGGTTGTGCGTTGTACAGCTCCTCGGGTGAGCGGTCGGCCAACGCTTTCTGACACTTCTGGACGACCTTTCGGCAACCGACCCGAGCCATGGTCGAACCAACTTTCGGATCGCTCATCGTCGCCGCGCGGTTGTTTGCACGTCTTATGATGTAGCCCTGCCTGCCAACCCGACTCCGCGCGGCTAGGGTTGGGACGCGTCCGGCGGCGGGGTTAGCGCCTGGCGGTCGATGGAGGCGGTGACTGAGGGTTTCGTGGCGCTCGCGGCGTCCCTCGCGACGAGCTCGGCGAGCGCGGCGGCCCGGGCTTGCAGCGAGAGCGTGCGTTCGCGGGCGTCGTCGAGGAGCGTGCGGATCTCGGCGTGTTCGGCGGTGATCCCGGCGATCGCGCCGTGCGCGGCGATCCCGGCCTTCGCCGCAGCGACCCGCGCGCGCGTGATGTCGCGTTCGGCGCGCAGCGCATCGGCGCGCCGGCGCAGTTCGTCGGCAGTCGCTGCGAGTACATCCTCGCGCCCGCGCAGCTCCTCGATCTCGCCGCGGAACGCGTCGACAGCGTCCTTCTGCGCGCCGGTCCGTTCGTACGCGCCGAGCTGCATCTCGAGGCGCTTGCGCGCGGTGAGGAGCTCGACGAGGTGCCCGCGTACCTCGTCGACGATCTCCAGTTGGGTGCGGTACGCGGCGTCGACCGACGCCGCAGGGTCGTCGAGGCGGTCGAACTGCGAGCGCGCCTCTCCCTGGAGCAGCCGGACGATCCGCGTCCAGAGGCTCACTTCTTCTCGGCCGGTGGCGCCGGGACGATCGCACCGTTCGGCGCGGTCGGGTTGGTGAGGTCGGTGCCGGACTTCGTGCGCGCGAGCAGGTTGCGCGCGAGCTGCATCCCCGCTACTCCCTGCGTGAGCACTTTGCCCAACATCTCCGAGATGCCGTCGGCGCCGTTCATCACGATCATCTGATCGATGTTGTTGAACGCCTTCGCTCCGGCTTCGACGATCTGCGGCCAGTGCTCGGCGAGCTGCTGCGCGATGACCGCTTCCTGGTTCTGCGCGAGCGCGTCGGAACGCGCCTTGATCGCGGACGCTTCCGCCAGACCCTTCGCGCTGATCGCGTCGCCTTCGGCGATACCGCGCGCGCGAATCGCGGCGCCTTCCGCCTCACCGATCATCTTCGTGCGCTGCGATTCGGCGTCGGCGGCGAGTTTGACCCGCGTCGCGTCGGCTTGTGCCTGCAACTCGATCTGCCGCGCGCGCGCCTCGGATCCGGCGATGTCGGCGTCGCGCTGCGCGGTCGCCAGCGTCGTCTTCTCGTAGGCGGCGGCATCGGCCGGACGCCGGACGGTGACCAGCAGCTCCGACTCCTTCTTGTGCGCGTCGAGTTCGACGATCTTCGTCTCCTCGACGACGACCTGCTGGCGCGCGACCGCGTCGGCGAGCGGGCCCGATTGTTTCGCTTGCGCCGCGGCCCGGTCGACCTCGGCCTGATAGCCGGCCTGTTTGATCTTGCTGTCGCGCTGCGCCTGCGCCTTGAGCGCGGCGGCTTCTTGTTCGCGCTGCGTCGCCTCTTGGTCGGACTGCGCCTGCGCGATGCGCGCGTCGCGCTGCACGGCCGCCGTATGCGGCTTCGCCAGGTTGTCGATGTAGCCGCTCGGGTCGTCGATCTCCTGAATCTGCAGCGAGTCGACGATCAGTCCCAGTTTCTCCATCTCGGTGCCGGATGCACCGCGCGTCGCTTCGGTCAGTTTGTCGCGTTCGCGGATCAGATCCTCGACGGTGAGCGAGCCGCAGATCGCGCGCAGATGGCCGGCGAAGACTTGCTGGATCCGCGCGTCCATGCGATCCTGCTGATCGAGAAAACGCCGCGCGGCGTTCGCGATCGACGCAAAGTCGTCACCGACTTTGTAGATCACAACGCCCTTGATGTGGACCGGGATGCCCTGCTGCGTCACGCAGGCGATGACGAGCTCCGACTCGCGCAGATCGAGCGAGAGCCGGCGCACGACCTGCACGCCGGGGATCACCAGCGTGCCGCGCCCCGTCACGATCTTGAAGCCGAGCGACTCGCCCGTCGCCTCGTTCGGCTTGTGGTGGAGACCCGAGATGATCAGTGCTTCGTTCGGCTCGGCCACGCGCCACATCGCTCGAAAGATCACCACGAGCACGACGAACGCGACGACGACCAAACCCGCGATCACCGCAACCGAGAAACCGATGGTGGATTCCACGTATTTCCTCCCGCGCCGGGCGTCTTACGCCTCGGCGACGATTACCGTCCGCGGCGGATAGTACTCGACCACCACGACGCGGGTGCCGACCGGGATGGTCTTGGGGTCGCAGGGGTGGGCGTGGAAATGTTCGCTTCCGCCCCGCACCGCGAGCATGACTTCGCCGACCCGTCCAGGACCGATGGTCCCCGTCACGCGCCCGACCTTCCCGACGACCTCGTCCGTGATGGCTTCCAGCCTTTCCACCGTTGACGCCCGTCCGTACCGGGCGGGGCCCTGGGAAGTTACGCCGGGCTGGGCCGGAACCCCCCGAACCGCACCGCCCGGACGATCAGCGCGCGGCGACCTTCACGCTGGCGCTCGCTCCGTCGCCGTCGACCCGAATCGTGGGCAGGCTCGGTGCCCCCGACTGCGGGATCACCTGGAACTCGATCACTTTCACGCCCGACGCCGGGAGCGCCACGATCGTACGAAACGGCGCGCACTGGCGGTCGCTGCAGAACGATGCCACCCAGTGCTTCGGCAAGCCGCCGGCGGCGAGCGCGACCGTTTTGCCCGGGGTCCCCGCGACGACGAGACGATACTTGTAGGTGCTCGCCACCGAGCCGGGCAGGTCCGGCCCGGTCCAGAGCGCCAGCGAGATCGCGGTCTTGCCGGCCGGGTGCGCAGCATCGATTGCGACGGTCGCCTCCTGTGCCTCCTCGAGGTACATCGCGTAGCGCGCGTCGGTCTTCGGAAGCTTCGCCGTCCACGCCGAGGTTTGTGCGAAGGCGGCGCGCGCCTTCTCCGGCTCGCCGGCTTTCACGTACATGCGGCCTTCGTACAGGTGAGCCCAGGCCAGCTTGCGGATGCGTTTGGCATCGGTGGGCTTGGCCTTTACGGCGGCGCGCGCGGTCCCGATCGCCTGTGCGAACGCAACCGCAGCGTCGTTGAAGTGCTTCGCGTCGCCGGCACTGACCCCGAGCGAAACCAGGTTGTCGACGCTGGGATCGATCTTCGCGATCTCGTTGTAGACGTCGGTGGCGCGCGCGTCGTCGCCGCTCGCGTGCAGTGCCGTCGCGTAGCCGCCGAGCAGATCCTCGTCGTCGGGGGCCAGCGCCAGACCGCGCTCGTAGGCGGCCAGCGCCTGCGGCCACTCCTCGCGCGTATAGGCCGCGTCGCCCTGGAGTTGCGCGAGCAGCACTTTGCTCTCATCGGTCTCGGCGACGGGATCGAGCAGCGCGATCTCGGTGTCGCGGAGCGCGTTCTCTTCGGATTGCGTGCGCAGATAGTCGGTGTCACCCTCGACGGCGTCGGCGGCCTCGATCGCCATCAGCACCGTCTCCGCCACGCGACGGATCGTCGCCGCGTCGCCGTCGAACGCAAACTTCGCAGGATCGAGGAGCGCGTCGATCTTCTTCTGCGCGTCGGTCGCGAGCTCGCCGTTGCGTCCGGCGCGCGCGTCGCCAACGAAACCTGCCAGAATCTGCGGGGTGACGTTGCCGACGTAGCGAGCGCGCAGTATGCCGTCCGGCGCGATCACGAACGTCGTCGGAAAGGCCCGCACGTCGTACGCTTTCGAAAACGCTTTGTCGCCGTCGATCGCCTGCGCGTACGGCATTGCCTTCGCGGCGACGAACGCGCGCACGATCGGCGCCGCCTCGGTCGAGTCGACGCCGAGGAACACGACGTCACCCTTGCCGCTCAGCTTCTTCGCTGCTGCGATCAAGTCTGGGGTCTCTTCGCGGCACGGCGGACACCACGTCGCCCAGTCGTTCAAGACGAGCGTCTTGCCGCGGAAGTCGGCCAGCGTGACGTGCTTGCCGTCGAGCGTGGTCAGGTGGAAGTCCGGCGCCGGCGAACCGACCTGCGGCCCGGTGAGGGCGAGCGCGGTCGCGGCGATGATCGCGTGCAGCATGTGTTCCTTAAACGTTGGCGACGGCGCCGACCGTCGCGACGGTCCGTCCGCCGCTCACGGCGTCGATGCGAGCGTTGACCGGTCCCTTGTGCTCGGTGGTCGGGACGACCTGGAACTCGACGACCTTAACGCCGTTCGCCGGGACGACGATCGCGCTGCGGAACGGCGCGCAGACCCGGTCGGTGCAGAACGATCCGATCCAGTGCTGCGGGAGGCCGCCCACCGTCAGCGTCAGCTTCGCACCGGGAGCCCCGGTGACGACGAGACGGTACTTGAACGTGCTCTCGATCGAGCCTGGGAGATCGGGACCGGTCCAGGGCGCGAGCGAGAGCGCGGGGCGCGCACCGCGCACGACGTCGAGCGCGACCGTGCCCTCCTGCGCCTGCTCCGCGTACCACGCGCGATGCGCATAGATCGGAAGAGCACACGTCTGAACTCCAGTCACGCCAATATCT
>CALEOJ010000349.1 GCA_937910425.1 uncultured candidate division WPS-2 bacterium | reverse complement strand
AGCCGCGATGGGGTCGGCGTCGCGCTAGGAGCGGGGCTCGGCGTTGCCGTCGGCGCCGGGCTCGGCGTCGCGGTCGGGGCCGGCGTCGCGCAGTTCGTCACCGAGATCTTCACCTCGGACGAGCGGCCTGAGGCATCGCGCAGCGTGATCGTGGTGTTTCCGACCGAGATCCCCGTGACGTCGAACCAGGACGTGCGGTGGCCGTTTTCGGTCGGGACGCTCTTGTTGCGTGCCTTGTCGCGGACGACGGTGGCGATGTGCGAATCGGCGGACGTCGCGGCGACGTCTCGGTTACCGTCGGCGTAGCCGTCGATCGACGCGGTTGTGCCGTTACAGACGTCCAAGGTCGGCGCCGGGCTCGGGGACCCGACATGACATTCGACCTGACGGACAGTGTCCATCGCCGGAGCGGTCTGCTGCTGCTGCTGCTGCTGCTGCTGCGCCGGAGGAACCACGGCGCCGCCGGCGCCGCCCCCTCCCGAACAAGCACTGAGTGCGGCCACCAAAGCGACCGCGAGCCATCCATAGCCTCGCACCTACGTGATCCCTCCAGGATCGTGCTGTGTCTGCCCGCACAGTATCTACCCCGAAGGTCCTAGGACCATTGCGGCCTTATCGGAAAACTTACAATAGCGTTCCGTAGCGTTCTGTAGCGTTCCGTCAGCCGTCGATCGCGATCGATAACCGGATGCCCTGGGTCTCGGCGGCCGCGGGCAGGATCGTGCTTCGGAGCGCGGCGCGCAGCGCGTCCAGTGCTTTCGTCCGGACGGCCAAACGATAGCGCCATTCCTCGTTGACGCGGGCGATCGGGTACGGCGCCGGGCCCAGCACGTCGAACCGCCGGTCAGCGCGGAGCGCGTCGCCCCATCGGGAGATCGCCTCCTCGACGGTGCGCCGCGAACGCCCGATCGCCCCGATCAGCACGACCCGGCTGAACGGCGGCCAGCGCAGCGCGCGCCGGTCCTCGAGTTCCTCGCGCGCGAAGCCGTCGTAGTCGTGCTTCGCCGCGTACCGGATCGCGAAGTGCTCCGGCGAGTACGTCTGCACGATCGCCTCGCCCGCGCGCGCGCGCCCGCTGCGGCCGCAGACCTGCGTGAGGAGCCCGAAGGTCCGTTCCGCCGCGCGGTAGTCGGCGACGTGCAGGTCGAGGTCCGCGGCGACGACACCGACCAGCGTCACCGTCGGAAAGTCGAGTCCCTTCGCGACCATCTGCGTGCCAACCAGGATGTCCCCGTCGTCGCCGAAGCGCTCGAGCAGCCGCGCGTGGTCGCCCACCCGCGTCGTCGTGTCGGAGTCCATCCGAATCACCAGCGCCTCCGGAAACAACCGTTGCACCTCGTCGGCGACGCGCTGCGTCCCGGCTCCGAACTCGCGGACGGGACCCGCGCCGCATTGTGCGCACAACTCGGGCAACGCGGTCTGATGGTCGCACCAGTGACAGCGCAGCAACGCCTCGCTGCGATGCACGGTCAGCGAGACCGAACAGCGAGGGCATTCGGGGACGTGGCCGCACGCGCGGCACAGCACGAACCGCGCGCTGCCGCGGCGGTTGATGAACAGCACCGTCTTCTCGCGGCGGGCGATCCGCTCGGCGATCGCCTCGGTGAGCGCGGTCGAGAAGACGCGCCGGTTTCCCGACGCGAACTCGGCCCCCATGTCGATGACGCGCACGCTCGGGAGCGGCTGCGCCGTCGCGCGATGGAGCATCCGCACCGCCGGGATCCGTCCGGCCTTCGCGCGCGCGTAGTCTTCGAGCGCCGGCGTCGCGCTGCCGAGGACGACGACGCCGTTCGCGCGGCGCATCCGCTCGCGGGCGACGGCGACCGCGTCGTAGCGCGGAACGGTATCCTGGCGGTACGAGGTTTCGTGCGCTTCGTCGACGACGATCAGCCGCACGTCCTCGAGCGGCGCGAAGACCGCGCTGCGCGCGCCGACGACCACGTCGATCTCGCCGCGTGCCGCCGCCTGCCACGCATCGAAGCGCTCGCGCTCGGAGAGCGCCGAGTGCAGCACCGCGACGCGGTCGCCGAACGCGGCTTCGAAACGCGCCGCGGTCTGCGGGGTCAGCGCGATCTCGGGGACGAGCACGATCGCTCGCCCGCCGCGGCCGAGCACGCGCGCGATCGCGTGCAGGTACACGAACGTCTTGCCGCTCCCGGTCACCCCGTGCAGCAGTAATTGTCCGTAGGCGCCGGCGTCGAGCAGCTCGGCCAGCGCCGCGATCGCCGTGCGCTGCTCGTCGGTCGGTGCGTGCGGCGGCAGCGCGACGCGCGCGGTTCGCTCGCGCCGTACCTCGCGGACCTCCTCGATCAGCGCGCCGGCCTGGACCGCGCGCCGAATCACCGCGTCGGAAAATCCGGCCAAGACTGCGTCGCTGCGCCGCAGCTCGCCGAGCGCGGCGACGTGCGCGACCAGCGCTTGCGCCTTCTTGCCGCCGATCGCGGCGTCACCGCGGCGCAGCATGCGGATCGTCGCCGCACCGACCGGCGCCTTCGCAAGGATGCGGCGGCGCTCGAGCGCACCGGCGCGGACGAGCGCGGCGATCGCGTGCAGGAGCGTCTTGCGGTCGCCGGACCGGCGCGCTTCGGGATGGCGCAGCAGGACGTCGGCCCCGACGCCGTCGCGAAAGTCCGTCCAGAGCAGCCGGATCAGGCGCTCCGGCACGACCTTGAAGCGCGCTGGGTCGGGTGGATCGCCGGCCGGGACGAAGCGTTCGACGGCGCGCGGGATCGAGGCGGCCAAGACAACCGCGCCGAGCGCCTCCCGCAGCGCGCAGACGTACTGGTCCGCCATCCAGCGGGCCAGCTCGAGTCCGGTTGCGTCGAACGCACGCGGCCCGTCGATCCGAGCCGCGACGTCGCGCAGCTTCGGATCGTCGTCGCCGCGATACGGCGCGCGCAGCACGTAGGCGAACACCTCGCGCGATCCCAGCGGAACGCGCACGACGTCGCCGACGGCGAGTCCTCCGATACCGTCGGACACGCGATACGACAGCGGCCGATCGAAGTGCGCGGTCCGTAGGTGCGGCAGCACGTCGACCAAGAGCGTTGTCAGAGAAACCGGCCGCGAGACAGGCGCATCAGGCGCGTTCTTCGATCCCCCTGGCACCGAACCCGGCTCAGCGATTTGTATGCCGCTCCTGAGCGCGCCGTAAGACGGCACGCTTACCGTGCTCTCCATGGCTTTCGTCCGGCGCGTCGCTCTCGTTCTTCACCCAGGACCCGCCGGTGGGCCTGAGCATCAATCCCAACGCGTTCTATCAGTTCGCGCTGTATTCGATCGACGACGCGAGCCGATCGAGCCGCGCGAAACGGCCGTCGGCCCGCAAATAGGAGACGCCGTCGCGACCGGTCTGCTTCGTGTGGTACATCGCCGCATCGGCGCGTTCGAGCAGCTCGCTGGCACCGGCGGCATCGGCCGGAAACGCCGCGACGCCGATCGATGCGGTGACGCGAATCTCGGGTGACGATCCAACCGGCCGCAGTGCATCGTACTCGATCGCCGCGATCCGCGCGCGCAGCCGCTCCGCGCGCTCGATCGCGGCGGCCTTGCCGCTCTCGGCGAAGACGATGCAGAACTCGTCGCCGCCGTTGCGTGCGACGAGATCCGCCGGTGTGGCCGCGGCGCGCAGCACCTCCGCGAGCTCGCGGAGCAGGGCGTCGCCCGCGGCGTGGCCGTAGCTGTCGTTCCAGCGTTTGAAGTGATCGGTGTCGGCGAAGACGAGCGCGAGCTGTGCCGCCGGCGCGAAGCGGGCACGCTCGACGAGCGCGCTCAGGCGCTGGCGGAACGCGCGCGGCGTCAACAAGCCGGTGAGGCCGTCGTATTCGGCCCGGCGCCGGTCGCGCTCGTGGTCGAGCGCGATCAGGTACGCGGGCGAAGCCTGGTCGGCGAGCGCGACGATGCGCTCGACCGCATCGGCGTCGAGCTCGTGCTGCGACGCGACGGCGAGGATGCAGGCGTCGCCCGTATCGAGCGCCAGCGGCGCGGCAAGCGCGGCGACGTCGCCCGGATGCAGCCGGCGAACCGTACCGTCGGCGAGCGTCACGCGGTGTCCGGCAACGAGCGCGCGCGCGACGAGCGACGAACCGTCACCCTTCGCGACGCGGCTTCCCGCGAAGTACGCGAAGCGATCTCCGGATGCAGCAGTGCAGTGCAGCGCAGCGCCTTCGTCTTCGTACAACAGGACGCCGTCGATCGCCGGCGCGGCGACGCGTG
>CALEOJ010000348.1 GCA_937910425.1 uncultured candidate division WPS-2 bacterium | reverse complement strand
CGCGATCGACGCACGCACGCGGTCGCGCAGCCGCGCCGCGTCCGCCGCGGGAACCGCCGCCGGCACGCGTGCGAACGGCGCGAAGAACGGGTGCTGCTCGGGCGCGACCAGTTGACGATCGATCTGGGCCGGCACGCGCTCCATGACGACGCGCGGCCAGAGCATCTGCTGCGCGACGGCCTCGCGCAGAACGGCGATCGCCGCGTCGACCTTGTGCGGCCAGCGATCGACGCGCGCGGCCCACGCCTCGTAGTCGTGCCGCGTCGCGAACGGCAGGTTGTCGACGATCGCGACGTCGGTTTGCACGCCGCCCCGCTGATTCAGCGCGAAGAGGTACGTCCGCAGATCGAAGCCGCGCACGGCGTCCCGCAGCTGCTGCGCGTAGAGATCGTAGTTGGTGCGGCCGGTCTCCGAGAGCTGCGTGCGGTCGATGCGCGCGAGCCGTGCGAGGGCGCCGCGCTGGCTCGCCGCCTCGTCCGCGGCGGCCCTGGCCGACGGGTCGTCCCACCGGTCGTCGTAGGCGTGATCGCCGTCGTACGAGGCCGCCTCCGGGTGCCGGTGATGGTAGTCGCGCCACTCCTGCGCCAGCAGCCGGTCGAGGGCGGCGTCGGCCGGATTGGGGCCCGCGGCATCGGTCGGCATGGGGCTGACTCCCTCTCCGACCGCAAGCGCGCCGCAAGCGACCGATGCGTTCCTGAGCAGGCGGGCGCGGTTCATCACGCGCGCTCTTCCGGCGGTGCCCAGCCGTGTCATCCCGGACGCCTGCCATGGCAGGTCGCAGCGGCAGGCCGGGGAGTATGATCGTATACGATGCTCAAGGTCGTCGCCTCAGCCGTCGCCGCCGTCGCGGTCGCGATCTCCGCGGCCGGCGCGGTCGCGCAGCCGGTACCGCAGCCGACGGCCACCCCGTTCGCGATCGGAACGTTCCAGCCGCTCGGCAATCCTGATGCGCCGTTCGCGTCATCGTTGCCGAACATCGGGCGCACGCGCGCGGTCAACCGGGCGTGTGCGGCGATGCGCGACCTGATCGTGCCCTCGTTCGAAGCGGCGCTGCGCGCGGACAAGCGGTTCGCCGAGACCCGCAAGAGCTTGCCCAACTACGCCGATATCGCCGGCGACCCGATCCACCGCGACGACGGATTTCAGCAGATGCTGCTCTCGAAGCTCGACCGCGACGCCAGCGCCCTGCTGCAGGAGTCGCTCGTCCTCAACAAGGCGCTGGGCGATCCGCGCATCGCCGCCAACGTCGACGATCCGCAGGTGATCGCCGAGCGACGGGCGCTCCAGCAACTGTACGAAGCGCAGCAGACGCGCGCCAACCTGCTGAACGAGTTCGTGATACGCGAACACGTCGCGACCGCAAAGCAAGGGATCGACGACGGCGGTGCATTCCGCAGCCGGGCGTCGACCAACTACTCCGGCGGCGTCTCGCCGCCGCCCGCTCCGAACCCGTCGCTGACCGCACCGCCCGGGATGCCCCTGCGCAGCAACAACCCGCAGGCCGACCGGAACAGCTTGCAGGATTGGGGGACGGTCCTCAACACCTACGTCCGCACGAACGAGAACCAAGCCGCGAAGACGTTCTTCATCGTCGCAAGAACCTGCAAATGATCGCGGCGGGCGGCTCGATCGCGATACTCGTGCTGACGCTGGCGATCGCTGGACCGGACGCGCCGGTGCCGGCCGCGACGCCGTCGGACTTGCCGGAGATCGGCCACACGAAGGCCACGACGCCGGCATGCGCCGCGATGCGCGATTTGGTGATCCCGTCGTTCGACGCCGCGAGGCGCGCCGACGCGCGCTTCGCCGAGACCCAAACGCGGTTGCCGCGCTACGCCGAAGCCCGGGCCGACGTGAAGAACGACCGCAACGCCACCGGCACGGATAACCAGATCACGGAAGGGCTGCAGGAGTCGCTCCTCTCGCGGCTCGATCAGGACGCCGCGAACCTGCTCGCGTATGCGGCGTTCATCAACAGGGCGCTCGGCGATCCGCGGCTTGCGGCGGACTCGAAGGATCCCGACGTGCAGGAAGAGCGCACGCAACTGCAAGCGGTCTACGCGATACAGCAGGCCCGTGCGTCGATGCTGGCCGAGCTCGCGGCGCGCGACCGGGTGGTGCTGACCCGCCGGCAGATGGCAGAGTTGAAGATGCCCGGAAAGAACGCGGAGCCCTCGGTCAACGAGGGCCCCTCGCCCCAGCCGTTCGAGACCGCGGCTCCCGGGCTGCCCACCTTCACCGGTAACGCTTTCGCCGACAAAGAGCGTGCGCGCGCGTGGACGCGCGACATGGCGAGAGCGGTCGCCGACGCCGAGAACCGCGCCGCGAAGTCGTTCTTGCCGCTCGCCCAGCGCTGCCGCTGACGGCTACGTCGCTGGCCGCCAGCGCAGGTCGGGCTGCCGCGCCGCGCGCGTCTCGTCGATGCGCCCGACGGCCGTGTTCACCGGCGCGGCAAGGATCTGCTCGGGATCCGACTTCGCCGTCGCGACGATCTCGAGCAGCGCGGCGATGAACCCATCGAGCGTCTCCTTCGACTCGGTCTCGGTCGGCTCGATCATCATGCACTCCGGCACGATCAGCGGGAAGTACACCGTCGGCGCGTGGTAGCCGCGGTCGAGCAGCGCCTTTGCGATGTCGAGCGCGCGCACGCCCGTCTCACGTTTGAGCGACTGCGCGGAGGCGACGAACTCGTGCCGGTTGATCTCGTCGTACGGCACGTCGACGACGTCGCGGATCGAGGCGCGGATGTAGTTGGCGTTCAGCACGGCCAGTTTCGAGACCGTCGTCAGACCGTCGGCGCCGTTCGCGTAGGTATAGGCGAGCGCGCGGACCATGTGCGCGAAGTTCGACCAGAACGACCGCATCGTGCCGATCGCTTGCGGCCGATCGAACTCGAGCGCGAACGTCAGATCGGTGCTGTCGCGCCAGCCGCTCGCGTCGACGGCGCTTCCGCCGGCGTCGAACGCACGCACGACCGGCGTCGGCAGGAACGGAACC
>CALEOJ010000347.1 GCA_937910425.1 uncultured candidate division WPS-2 bacterium | reverse complement strand
TGAGCTACAACGGCGCCGCGATCGCCAACCCGACGATCACCGCGAGCGCGACGGGTGTGACGTCGGGGCAAGCGACACTAACCGTCCATGCGGCCGTCTACACGGTCTCCGAATACGTGATCCCGAGCGCGAATAGCTTCCCCACCCTCATCACGGCGGGTCCGGACGGCGCCCTCTGGTTCACGGAACTGGACGCCGGCAAGATCGGTCGGGTCAGCACCACAGGCACGTTTACCGAATACGCGGTTCCGACGGTGAATAGCGAACCTTACGGCATAGCCTCGGGTCCAGACGGAGCCCTCTGGTTCACGGAGCCGAACACCAGCGGCGGCAAGATCGGTCGGGTGACCACGTCCGGCGCGTTCACCGAATACGGGGTCCCGGGCGTGGTCGGCGATCCTTTCGGCATCACGGCAGGTCCCGACGGGGCGCTCTGGTTCGCCGAAGAGGTCGGCAACAAGATCGACCGGGTGACCACCTCAGGCGCGTTCACCGAATACACGGTTCCGACCACCGGCGGCGGTCCGATCGGCATCACGACGGGTCCCGATGGAGCCCTCTGGTTTACCGAAATCCTCAACGCCGGCGGCAAGATCGGCCGGGTGACCACCTCCGGGGCGTTCACCGAATATTCGATCCCGACCGCGGGCTCCCAACCTCTCGGCATCGCGACGGGTTCGGATGGAGCCCTCTGGTTTACGGAAAGTGGCACGAGCAAGATCGGTCGCGTGACGACGTCAGGCACGTTCACCGAATACGCGGTTCCGACACTGAGCAATCTTGGCTACATCACCGCGGGTTCGGACGGGGCGCTGTGGTTCGCGGAAGGCGGCGTCGGAAAGATCGGCCGGGTAACCACGTCCGGGTCGTTCACCGAATACCTCGTCCAAAGCGGGGCGACTCCTTACGGGATCACCCTAGGTCCCGATAGCGCCATCTGGTTTACGGAAAGAACCTTCAACAAGATCGGCAGGTTCGGCCCGTAAATGCCTGGGCAGGAAGTCCTTAGGCGGGTGCGGCTCGGACCAGCGCCGAGCCTTGGCGGACGGGCTTAGAGCGCGGGAGCGGTAACCGAACGTGCCTGTGCGTTGCGCATATCGCGACAACGGGCGCGAGGCGCTAGTGGCGCGGCTAACGAGGGCGCGGGTGGGGGTGCCCGGGCCCCTTCCCCTATGCCCGCGCGGCAGCCTAGCGCCGCTGGAAGCTAGAGCTGCTGCTCCTGGCGCACCAGCGAGACCGGTACCTGGATGCTCGCGCTCTGTCCGTCGCCGCGAGCTGCGGTCAGCGTGAGCTGCACGGTCGTCGCGGTCGGCGGCAGGCTGAGCGCGTTCGCCGGGAAGACGCCCTGCCATGTCCCCGAGCCGAGCGGTGAGAGACCGATCTGGGTCGACGACGTTCCGATCGTCACCTTTTGCACGTTCGTCGTCGTGATCACGCTGATGCGCACCGTCGCGTTGGGCGTGAGCACCGTCGGCGAGAGCTGCGCGTAGAAGATCAGCGGCGCGTCCCCGGCCGCCGCGTACGTGCTCGGCGGCGGTGATCCGAACACGAAGACGTTGGCTTGCGCGAACGCAGTCGGCGTCGCTTGCGGCAAACCCGACGGGCGCGGGCTGGGCGCCGTGCTCGGCGCGCCGGCTTTTTGCGACGAGCGAGCTCCGGAGGTTCGCGCCGGCGCAGGCGTCGCCGAATACGGCGGGGGGCTGGGGAACCTGCTGTTCGGCGGCAGCGTCGGCAGCGGCTGCGGCGTCGGCAGCACCATCCCGGGCGGCGCCGCGGCGTTGGGCACCGTGGTCGTTGCGCCGCCCTTGAGCACGTGCGGCGTCACGACGATGATCAACTCGTTGCGCGTGCTGGTCGTGGTCTGGTTGCGGAACGCGCGGCCGATGAGCGGCAGGTCGCCGAGCAGCGGAAGTTTGCTCTCTTGGTGCTGCGTGCTCTCCTGGATCAAGCCGCCGATCACCAGCGTCTCGTTGTCGCGCAAGTGTACCGACGTCTGCGTGTCGCGCGTCGAGATCTGCGGCACGTTGTTGAGGAAGCCACTGAGCGAGTTCACGACGGGGTGCAGCGCGACGCTGATCTCTCCATTGCTGGTCACGTTCGGCGTGATGTCCAGCGTGACGCCGGTCTGGAACGTCTGCAGCTGCGTCGTGGCGACCGTGCCGGAGCCGCCGCCGACCGTCGTCAGGATGCTGATCGAATCGCCGGCGCGGATCGTCGCGGTGCGGCCGGAGATCGTCGTGATCCGCGGATCCGCGAGGACGCGCGCCTTCCCATTCTGGATCAGCAGGTTGACCTGCGCCTGGAAGCTGATCCCGGTGCGGGTGAGCGGCTGGAGCCGGATCAGCCGTCCGGTCTGGCCCGTGTTCGGATCCGGTGTGGGCTGAACTTCGCTGAACGTCGTGCCGATCGAGGTCGTGCCGAGCTGCAGCCCGAGGTTGCGCGAGCTGCTCTCGTCGAGCTCCAGGATCTCGGTGTCGAGGACGACCGATTGCGGTACGACGTCGAGCTCCGCGATCAGCTCTTTCGCCGCCCGAACGCTCTGCGCGGTCCCGGTCACGATCAGCTGCTGCGTCCCGTTCGGAACGACGAGGCGCAGATCGGGGTTCGACACCGAGAGCGCTTGCTGAACGGCGCTGGCGATGTCCTGAGCGGTCGTGCCGGTGCCGTAGCCTGCGCTGGGGACGATCGACTGCAGATAGATGACTTCGTGCGAGGAGGTCGAGCCGTTGCCGACGACGCTGTTGCCCGGTTCGCCGGTGGAGTTGGAGGTGCCGGTACCGTCGATGCGCGCGATGCCGTCGGCGATGCGCTGATGATCGCCGGCGGTCGCCGCGACCGAGAGCGCGTTGAGGCTCGCATCGACGGTGACTTGGGCGTCGGGGAACGAACGGCGGATCAACTCGGCGACCGAGGTCGCGTCGACGTTCTTGATGCGGTAGATCTGGACGTATCGCGCACCGTACGCCGGCAGGTCGAGCTGGGCGATCAGCGCCTTCGCTCGGCCGACGTCCTCGGGCGACCCGCTCAGCGCGACGGTCGATCCGGAGACCGCCGCATGGACGCGCGGGATCTGCGCGTTCACCGCGCGCGCGACGTCCTGCGGCCGGCGCTGCATCACCTTGACCGCGTCGCTCGAGACGGGCTGCAGCTGGGGTGCCGGGGTCGGCGCGTCGAGCCCGGTCGTAAGGACTTTGATCTGCGTCAGGTCGGCCGGCATCGCGCTGACCAGCATCGTCGTGCGGGACACGACCGTGATCTTCGCCGACGGGTACAGCGAACGAAGCCGGTCGGCGAGCAGAGCGGCCGTCGGCGCGTGCAGTGTGATCGCTTCGGTCGCCGGTTTGCTCGCATCGCGCACGTCGAGGCCTTGGAGGATCGCGCGCGCTCCCTGGATGTCGGTTGCGGAGCCGGCCATCACGACGGCGTTGGCGGCGGCATCGGGGGTGACCGTGAGGCGTGGATAGAGCGCGCGCAGCGTGCGGGCGGCGTGGGCGGCCGAGACGATCGTCAGCGGGACGACGACCGACGACTCAACCGTCACCGCGACCGTTCGCCCGTCGCGCACGCAGCGCAGCCGCAGCTGAGAGCAGATCGCGTGCAGCGCCTCGTCGGCGGTCACGTCGTGCATCGAGATGTTCACGTTGCCGTGCACGTCGTCGGCGACCGAGACGTTCAGATGCGCTTGGTCGCCGAGCCGCAGGAGGACGTCGCGCACCGGCTCGTCGTGCGCCGTGAGCTGGAGGTGACGCGGTGCCGGGGGCGCCGCGACGGCGCCGGACGCGACGAAGCTGGCCGCCAGTGCGAGCGCCGCAACGGAGATACGAGCGCGCTTCAAAGCCCCGTCCCTCGGACGGCGCCTTCGATCGGACCCCACGCCGCTCTCTTTCGACAGCGGCTCCGGATTCCGGCCGCCGACCGTAACGTTGCGGTATGAAATGTGCGCCTCGTCCTCGGTGGTGCCGCTAGCAAGGAGCGGCCGGCACCGTGGTGCCGTCTTTGAGGACGAGCCGGACGGCCCGCAGAGCGGAGATCGAGCGGGTGGGGTCCCCCTCGACCGCGACGAGGTTGGCACGGGCGCCGGGCCGGATCGTCCCGAGATCGTCGCAGCCGAGGACCGCGGCCGCTGTCCGCGTCGCGGCGCGCAGCGCCTCGACCGGCGCGAGACCGTGCTCGACCAGCAGTTCCAGCTCGCGCGCGTTCTCGCCGTGCGGGAAGACCCCCACGTCGCTGCCGTTGGCGATCGTCACCCCGCTCGCACGCGCCGCGGCGAACGCGTCGCGCTTGGCGACCACCGCCGGATGGTCTTTGGCGAGGCTGCGCAGCCGTTCGAGCGCCTCGTAGGCGGCCAGTGTCGGGACGTACGCCACGCCGTGCTCGGCCATGAGCGCGAACACCTCGGGCGTCCCCTCGTTGCCGTGCTCGATCGTCCGGACGCCGGCAAGAGCCGCCCGGCGCATCCCCTCGGCCGTGGTCGCATGCGCCGCGACCGGGACCCCGGCATCGTGAGCGACGCGTACGATCAGGGCGAGCTCATCACGGGTGAAGGTCGGGCGCGCGTCCCCGGCCGGGCCGAAGCGGTAGTCGGCGTAGACCTTGATCCAGTCCGCCCCGCGGGCGATCTGGGTTCGGGTGGCGCGCAGGATCGACTCCGGCCCGTCGACCTCCTCGGCCCCCTGCGGCACACAGCAGCCCGAATGAAAGCCGGTCGGGCCGTACGAGCCGCGCGCGACGATCGCGCGCGTGACGCACACGACCCGCGGCCCCGGCACGACGCGCTCCTCGATCGCGCGGCGCAGGCCGGTGTCGGCCTCGCCGGCGCCTTCGGTGCCGAGGTCGCGAACGGTCGTGAATCCGGCCTCCAGCGTCCGCCTCGCGGCGCAGACGGCGCGCGCGACGCGGAACGATTCCGGATCGCGCAGGACCTGGTCCGCCCACGAGCGCTCGTCGTAGGGATGCAGCAGCAGGTGTGTGTGCAGGTCGATCAGGCCGGGGAGGAGCGTTGCCTCGGGGAGGTCGATCGTTCGGCTGCCCTCGCCGCCGGCGACCTCCGGCCCGGCGGCGGCGATGCGCTCCCCATCGACCAGCACGTTCCAGCCTTCGTGGCGCTGGTCGCCGTCGAAGACGGCGGCGGGGCGGATCAACACGCGGCTCACGGCGGCGGTGTTCCAAGCGCGGCCGCGAAAAACCTCAAGGTGGATTTGCTGACGCCCAGCCGGCCGTGGTTCGAACGGAACGATTGGGAAGCGGAAGCGTCTCGCCGAGCGCTGGGGCCGCGCGAGGTCGGGCTCGTCGACACGTTCCGGCGCGAGGGCTTCGTCGTGGTCGAGGACGGCCGCATCCTCGACGAGCTCGACGTCGACGGGATCTGGACGCGGCTCGCGCGACAGTTTGCGGCGGACGGTGCGGGGCGCGTGCAGGACGCCTGGACCGTCGACGGGACCGTTCGCGCGATCGCGACGCACCCCGCGGTCCTCGCCGTGCTGCGCATGCTGTACGGGCGCGAGCCCGTCCCGTTCCAGACGCTGAACTTCTTGAACGGTACCGAGCAGCGCACGCACAGCGACACGATCCACTTCTCGTCGCTCCCGACCGGGTTCATGTGCGGCGTCTGGATGGCGCTCGAAGACGTCGCGCTGCGGCAAGGACCACTGCACTACTTTCCGGGTTCGCAGCGGCTGCCCGAATTCGACTACGAGGATTTCGGCGTGCCCGCGGTCGTCGGCGAACCGACCTGGCGGAACCCGAACACGCTGGCGTCGTACCTCCTCTACGAAGACCGCATCGACGCGATCGCGCGCGAGAGCGGCTTCCGGCGCGAGGAGCTCGCGATCCCCCGCGGCGCGTTTCTCATCTGGTCCGCGAACCTGCTCCACGGCGGCTCGCCGCGCGACGACCGGACGTTGACGCGCAAGAGCCAGGTCACGCACTACTACTTCAGCGACGCGGTGCCGTTCACGCCGATGCATTCGCGGCGAAGCGAGGGCTCTTTCGCGGTGCGGCGCGTCCGCCATATCGGGACCGGCGAGCTGATCGTGCCGACGCTCGACGGAGCGCCGGTCGTCTTTCCGGTGCGCGACGAATGGACGCGCGGGATCCGCCGGGTGGACGGCTTCGCGGGCAAGCTGGCGACGCGCGCGATGACGCTGCGCCAGGAGCTGCCGCGCTCGACCGGGGACGCGCTCAACGTCACCGTCCGGGCCGCGGTCCGGAAGCTGCTGCTGCGGTAGGGTGAACCGCGTGCCCGGAGAAGGCCGAACTCCCGTGTCAGACGCCCAATCCGCCGCCATCGACCGCGCCCGCGAACGCCACAGCGTGCTCAAGGTGCGGCTTTGACGATGCTTCGAAGCGCCGTTCGGTAGCCGAGCTCGAGGCGCGCTCGCGCGCCGATGATTTCTGGAGCGATCCCGAACAAGCGCGCGGTGTCATGAAGCGGATCGCCGATTTGCGCTCGGATCTCGACGACGTCGACGCCGTCCAAGCGGCGCTCGACGACGCCGCGGAGATCCTCGACGTGCTGGGTGACGAGGAAGGCGCGGAAGCCGAGGCCGACGCGATGATCGCGCGCGCCGTGAAGGCGCTCGACGACCTCGAGATGGCGGCGAACTTCGACCGCCCGTACGACTCGCACGGGGCGATCGTGACGATCCGCGCCGGCGCCGGCGGAACGGACGCCGCCGACTGGACCCAGATGCTCGGCCGGATGTACCTGCGCTGGGCGGAGAATCACGGCTACGAGACGCACGTCGTCGAAGAGATGCCCGGCGACGAGGCCGGCCTGCGTTCGATCACGTTCATCATCCGCGGCAAGAACGCGTACGGTATGCTCGAGAGCGAACGCGGCGTGCACCGGCTGGTGCGCATCTCACCGTTCGACAATCAGGGGCGCCGCCAAACTTCGTTCGCCGAGGTCGATGTCGTCCCGGAGATGGAAGAGGGCGACACCTCGGACGTCGAGATCAAACCCGACGACCTCCGGGTCGAGACGTTCAAGGCCAGCGGCGCGGGCGGACAGTACGTGAACAAGACGGAGTCGGCGATTCGCATTCATCACGTGCCGACGGGGATCGTCGTCGCCTCGCAACAGGAACGCTCGCAGATGCAGAACCGTGACGTTGCGATGAACATCCTGCGGGCGAAGCTCGTCCAGCGCGCGCGCGAAGAGCAGGAGGCGAAGCTCAACGAGCTGCGCGGCGACCGCATGGCGAACGAGTGGGGCTCGCAGATCCGCAACTACGTGCTGCACCCGTATCAACTGGTGAAGGATCTGCGGACCAACGTCGAGACCGGGAACGCGCAAGCGGTCCTGGAAGGCGACCTCGACGGGTTCATCTGGCCGTATCTGCAGAACCGCAACAAGTTCGCACCCCGGCCCGACCACACCACCGTATGAGCCGGGTCGATGTCGTCGTGGTGTGCTGGAACGACCGGGACAAGATCGTAACGGCGCTCGACTCGGTGTTCGCGCTCGGCGAGGTCAAGGCCGACCCCGAGTTCGCGCACGTCGTCGTCTCCGACAACGGGTCGAGCGACGGTTCCCGCGAGTTCGTTGCCGAGCGCTACGGCGGCCGCGTGCAGATCGTCGAGAATGGAGCGAACCTCGGCTTCGCGGCGGCGTGCAACCGCGCGTTCGCGGCGAGCTCGTCGGAGTACGTCTTCCTGCTCAACCCGGACGCCGAACTGAAGGACGGCGCGCTGCGCGAGATCGTCGCCTTCATGGACGCGACGCCGGCGTGCGGGATCGCGGGCTCCCGCATCTACAACTACGACGGCAGCGTTCAGGAGTCGCTCGGCGAATTCGACACCTGGGCCGGCGCATTTCTGCGCTCCAGCGCCTGGGGCGAGCTGCCGCCGCTACGGCGCTTCGCGAACGGCGCCGGCCTGCGCACGTTCGGCTACGACGCGCCGCGCAAAGTCGACCTCGCGATCGGCGCGGCGCTCGCGATCCGGCGCGCGACGATCGAGCAGATCGGCCCGTTCGACGAGCGCTTCTTCCTGTACCACGAAGAGGTGGACTTCGCGAAGCGCGCCGCCGGCGCCGGCTGGGAGACGTGGTTCGTTCCGGCCAGCGAAGCGGTGCACGAGGGGATGGGTTCGGCGCGCGGCCACTATAACGTCGAGCACCGCAAGCAGAGATCGCGGCGGAAGTACTGGATCAAGCACCACGGGCGCGCTTGGTACTACAGTCTCGCCGGCGCGCTGCTCGGCCGCTACGCCCTCTATGCCGGCGTCGTCGCCGGCGCCGTCGTCCTCGGGCGGAGACTGCTTCGCTAGTGGCGCTCGCGCCGGACGCCGTCACCACGTTCGAGCGCGTCGAGGGCTGTCGCGTAGTGCGATCGTTCGGGTACGCGTACGGACAGGCGAGCCGCCCGCGCAACGTGCTCAAGCAGACCTTCCGCAGCATCGGCGCGCTGATCGGGCTGGCGCCGGTGGAGTATCTCACCGACGCGGAGCGCACGCGCGCCGAATCGCTCGAGGAGCTGCTGCGCAAGGCGGAAGGGATGGGCGCGAACGGCGTCATCGGCCTGCAGTTTCAAGCCTCGGAAGGGCCGGACGGCGCGACGCGCGTTCTCGCCTTCGGCGAAGCGGTGCTGCTCGAGCCCGCGCCATGAGCCTGCAAGAGCGGACGCAGCGCCAGCACGCGCTGGAGCGCGCGGCGGCGGTCGTCGCGCAGTGCCGCAAGTGCGAGATCGGCGCGACGCGGCGCAACAGCGTGTACGGCGAGGGCGATCCGTGCGCCGCGCTGATGGTCGTCGGCGAAGGTCCCGGGGAGACCGAGGACAAGCTGGGGCGACCGTTCGTGGGGCGCGCCGGCGAGCTGCTCGACAAGATGCTGCTCGCGATCGATCTGCCGCGCGAAGACGTGTACATCTGCAACACGGTCAAGTGCCGGCCGACGGTCGATGTGGGGCATCGGCTGGCGAATCGCGCGCCGACCCCGGACGAGATGCGCAACTGTCGCCCGTATCTCGAGGACCAGATCGCGATCGTGCGGCCGCGCATCATCCTGGCGCTCGGCGCCCCGGCCGCGAAGTCGTTCATGGGCGAGAAGTTCTCGATCACGAAGCAGCGCGGCCGGTGGTTCGAGGGACCCAACGGGACGCCGGTGATCGCGACGTTTCACCCGGCCTACATCCTGCGCCAGACCGGCGGCGCGATGACCGAGGTCAAGAAGCTCGTCTTTGCGGACCTCAAGCAGATCCGCGCCCGGCTGAACGAGCCGGTCCCGGCGCCCGAGCAGAAGCCCGAACAGCACTCGCTGTTCGACTGAAAATGCCGCGTTTGCGTCAACACCTATAATTTTAATCTTACGCTCGAAACAATCTCCTATCGAAATAGTAGAATGAACGTAGCGATCGATCGCCCGCTGCGTGAACACGATCGACAAGGTCCTGCTTCCGTAGTCACGCCGCCGGGCGCGGCGTGGTAGAATAGCGCGTCATGCTCAGCGCGCGAGAGATCTGGATCGACGAGAAAGCGCGCCGCGCCGGCTACGAGAGCGGCGCGGCGCTCGCCTCGTCGCACGATCTCAAAGGTTACCGCATCGAGCAGCTCTATCGCGCCGCGACGCGCGAGCTGCTCGACGGACTCGACGACGTCACGACGCTCCCGAAAGAGTTGCGCGCCGCGCTCGCGGCCGAGGGGTTCACGCTCGACTCGGTCGAGCCGGTCGTCGTCCAGCGCTCGCGTGACGGTCAGACGTCCAAGGGGCTGTTCCGGCTGCACGACGGAAACGAAGTCGAGGCCGTGCTGATGGAACACCACGGCGAGCGCAATACCGTCTGCATCTCCTCGCAGGCCGGCTGCGCCTACGCGTGTACGTTCTGTGCCACCGGCCAGGCCGGCTTCACGCGCAACCTGACCGCGACCGAGATCTTCGACCAGGCGCGCTACTTCGCGAAAGAGCTCGCGCGCGACGGCCGCAAGATCACCAACGTGGTTTTCATGGGGCAAGGCGAACCGTTTGCCAATTTCGAGGCCGTCATGGGCGCCGTCGCGCTGCTGAACGATCCCAAGGGCTTCGGCCTTGGACACCGGCACATCACGATCTCCACCGTCGGGCTGGTCGACAAGATCGACCGCTTCGCGGACGAGCGCACCCAGGTCAACCTCGCGATCTCGCTGCACGCGCCGACCGACGCGACGCGCTCGACGATCATGCCGGTGAACCGCAAGTTTTCGACCGCCGAGCTGATGGCCGCGGTGGCCCGCTACATCGCGAAGACGAACCGCAAGGTGTTCTTCGAGTACGTGATGCTGGCCGGCGTCAACGACAGCGACGCGCACGCCCGCGATCTCGCGCGACTGATGAAGGGTCCGCTCTACCACGTGAACCTGATTCCGTACAACAGCACACCCGACGCGCTGCTGAGCGACAGCGACGACGAGCGGATCTGGGCGTTCGCGAAGATCCTAGAGCAGCTCGGCACCGCGGTCACGGTCCGAACGCCGATGGGCCGCGACATCGCCGCCGCCTGCGGCCAGCTTCGCGCCGAAACACAGCCGCGAGCGAAAGCCAGCTGAAACCCGAGAGCCGCCCCGACGCCGTCGCCATCGCGGTGCTGCGGGGCGAGGGCGAGCACGCCGAAGTCCTGCTGCTGCGGCGCGGGAACGGTGCGTTCGCGGGTGCGTGGACGTTCGTCATGGGCGGCGTCGAGGACGGCGAGCGCGGCACCGATGCGGCGCGCCGCGAGCTGTTCGAGGAGACGGGGCTTTCGCTGGTGACGCTGTTCACGGCGGGTGAGCTCGATGCGTTCTACGATCCGGTGCGCGATCGCATCGTCCACGTGCCGTATTTCGTGGCGCATGTCGGCGACGGCGACGTCCGCCTCGAAGACGACGTGCACGACGCGCACCGCTGGGTCACGTTCGCCGCGGCGGAAGAGATGCTGGAGTTCGCGGCGCAGCGCCGGATCCTCGGCGAGATCCACCGCGCCTTCGTCGCTCGCCGGCCGTAGCCGTGGCGACTGATTCGCTGACCGAGACGTGGGCACTGCAGCTCGCCCACGCCTGCGAGCCGCCGGACAACCTGCGGGTAGCGGTGTCGCGGATGGAGGAATCGAAAATCGAGGCCAGGACCAAGGCAAGACCCAGCCGTTCGTCGACAATCCGTTCGTAGTATGACGATTTGGTTTGCAATCAGTGCGCCAATCTCGCTTACTGCGTTTGTCATCAGCTACTCCGTGCCGGGTGCAATCCTGATCTTGATTCCGTCAACGCTATCGACGGTGCTGTTCGGAACCGTGGTGGCGGGGGCAGGGGTCATCTATTTGCTTCGGGCAAGATGGCGTGGGACGATTGCCCTCTTCATCGAACGTATCGCGGCTCTCAAGAGCGGTGCGCTCACCGCGATCTCGAGCGTAGTGACGGCTCTCGTTGCAATCAGTACGGCGGTGGACAACGCGAGGCGCTGAAAGGGACGTCATGGCACCGGGCACGTTCCGTCGCCGATATCGACGAGCGATGTCGCGAGTGCCGGGAATGCTCAAGATGGACCCGGGCAGGGTAGGAACCCGGCATGAGCGTTGAGAGCCCGATCACCGAGGACGAGGTCAAGGAGGTCGAGGAGCGCGAGCGTCCGCGTTCCGCCGTGATCTTCGAGACGATTCGTCGCGAAGGCGAGGCCGATTTCGAGCGCTCGTCGCCGGCGTTGTTCTGGTCGGCGGTCGCGGCCGGCGGCTCGATGACGTTTTCGATGATCACGATGGGCGTGCTGCAGGCGCACTTGCCGGACACACCGTGGCGGCCGCTCGTCGCGTCGTTCGGCTACACGATCGGTTTTCTGATCGTGATCCTCGGTCGTCAGCAGCTCTTCACAGAGAACACGCTCACGCCGCTGCTGCCGACATTCTATTCGTTCACGCGCTGGCGGTTCCAGCAACTCTTGCGTCTTTGGACCGTGATCCTGATCGGCAACCTGCTCGCGGCGCTGGCGTCATCGGCGCTGGTCGCGTTCAGTGGTGCTTTCCCGGCCGACACGCTAAACGCGTTCGACGACCTGGCACGCTCCGCGACCGCTCACCCGTTCCTGACGCTCTTCGCAAAGGCGATCTTCGCTGGCTGGCTCATTGCGCTCTTGGTGTGGCTGCTCCCGATGGCGGAAGGAAGCGCGGTCTTCGTGATCGTGATCCTCACGTACGTCGTCGCCGCGGGCGGCTTTGGGCACATCATCGCCGGTTCGATCGAGGCGATGTTCGGCGCGTGGCACCACGTCATCTCGTGGAGCGACGTCCTGGGGTTCATCGTTCCGACGCTGCTCGGCAACTGCGTCGGCGGCGTCGCGTTCGTCGCGGCGATATGCACGGCGGAGATCGCTTCCGAGCACGACGCGTTGCGCCGTCACAGGCGAGTCTAAACGGCGTCCGCCTTCGCTCGCGGCGGCTCCCAGAGCTCGATGCGGTTTCCCTCGGGGTCGGTGAGCCACGCGAAACGGCCGTCCGGGGTCTCTTCGAGCCGGTCGTCGACCGCGACGCCTTCGCTGCGCAGCGCCGCGAGCAGCGCGTCGAGATCGTCGACGCGATAGTTCACCATGAAGGCCCCGTCGCCGCCGAAGTAGTCGCTGTCGCGTTCGAACAGCGACCACACCGTCATCGCGTCGTCCGCTTCGTCGCGTCGCCGGAACAGCGCGTAACTCGCGCTGGTTTCGATCGCGATCCCAAGGTGCGTGCGATACCAGGTCGCGAGCCGCTCGGGATCGTCGGCCTTGAAGAAGATCCCGCCGATCCCGGTTACGCGCTTCACCGCTTCGCTACTACTTGCCGTTCTTCGTGTCGTGGTCTCCCGCTGCGTCGGCCTCCTTGCGGCACACGTACGCACCCTTCTTCGTGTGGCCGTAGTACAGCATGCCCTTCTCGTGGTAGACGTGCGTCTTCGTGTTGAGCCAGACGACCTGATCGCTCGCGCAGTGTGCCTGCGCGGCGGCTTCGGTGTCGAAGCCCGGCGGCTGACCGGCGCCGGGCGCTGCGCTGCCCCCGGAGGTCGTCCCACCCGTCACTTGGACCGACATCGTGCCTGCCGGCGCGGCCGCTGCCGTCGCAGCCGCCGGAGCGGCGGTGGCCGCCGACGTGGTGGTGGTCGTCGTGTCGGTCTTGTGGCCGCCGCAGCCGGTCGTCGCGGCCAGCAGCGCGACCACGAGAAGGCATCGCATCATCGTCATCGGA